>CAYMMN010000389.1:0-3469 GCA_964391495.1 uncultured Flavobacteriales bacterium
TCCGAACTAGTACTTAACAATTCACGTCAAATACTGTAGCTGTTATACCCGGGTCGCCATACATTAAAAATCCAGCATGACGCGAATGATTTCTCCGTATTTCTTACCTTACATTTGAAATGATCAACGCAATTGCCATTGATGATGAACCACCGGCATTGAGGGTACTTGAAAATTTTTGTAGTAAAGTGGAATTTATTTCATTGCAAAAAACTTTTACCCGAACCGATGATGCTATGAAACACCTGGAAAAATTTCCGGTGGATCTTATTTTTCTGGATATTCATATGCCTGCTATTTCCGGAATTGATTTTTATAAATCCATCAAACAAGAAACAATGGTAATCTTTGTTACGGCACACAGTCAGTATGCTGTCGAAGGTTTCAATTTGAGTGCTGTCGATTATTTACTGAAACCCTTTCCCTTTGAGCGCTTTTTGCAGGCAGTGAAAAAAGCCAACGATCATAAAAATCTTTCACTTGCCACCGATTCATCACAGGATCAGTATTTGTTTGTGCGTGCCGATTATAGTCTTCTCAAAGTTCCTTTGTCGGAAATCTTGTATATCGAAGGTCTGGATGATTATATCAAGATTCATATGGAGAAGCAAAAGACCATCGTTGTTCGCATGACCTTAAAAGCAATTCAGGAAAAATTAAATACCGGCACTTTTGTTCGTGTGCACCGTTCATTTATTGTACCAATGAACAGGGTGGAAGCGGTACGAAATAAAGTTATCACTATCGGTGAAATGGAAATACCTATAGGCAATAGTTATTCGGAGGCATTTTTTAGTATGTTTAAGGTTAAGTAGTTGTTAGATATTAGTTGTTAGATATTAGTTGTTAGATATTAGTTGTTAGTTGTTAGTTGTTAGGGGTTGGTCTTAAATTATTTTTTTTTATCTTTCAAAATCTAAAATCTAAAATCTAAAATCTAAAATCTAAAATCCCATGCGCCTGATTGCTTTATCACTACTCATATTCCTGGCTTCCTGCAATCCTCAGGGGAACCAGCAACATGTTGTGACGGAAGTTCAGGCATCGGACTCGAATCCGGGAATGCGAAAGGTGGAAGCTGCCAAACCGATTTTATCAGAGGATACAAATATTACCCGTCATTTGGTTTCAGGTGAATATAATGTTTCGGTGTCTTTAGAAGGAAGCGATCATTCGCGTTTGAAAATTCATGTTCAAAAAGGCGATACAATACTTCCGGCTTATGAACGTGATGCTTCCGGACAGATCCTCACCTCTTTGTTCTCTCATGATTTAAACACCAATGGTTTTCCTGAATTTTATATTTCAACCCGAAAAGGAAGTCAGGGTTGGCAGAATGAGGGATTTCTTTATTCGTATGAGATTAAAAACGGGAGTATTCACGAAACCATAATTCCTGAATTGAATGAAGCTCAGAAAAAAGGGTATAGGGGTGGAGATCGTTGGGTCTTGGATTCCGTTCAACATTTGATGATTCGTAAGTTCAAATTATTTTTATTTACAGACGCGGATTGTTGTCCGACAGGAGGTGAGCGTTTTTGCAATTATTCCATGGATTCAAATGGAAATTTTGTTTTTAAAAATGTGCAAAGCATGGAACGCATTGTGCAACCTTTGCACTGATGATTTAATATAAAAACCTGCAAACAGTGGTTGCACTTCATTTTTGAAGCGTTTAGTATTGCCAAATGATTTGGCTCCGAAAATTTATTCTGATTCTTATTTTCTCACAGGTATACTTGAATGCCTCTGCATGGGGCTTTTATGGCCACAGAAAAATAAATTATATGGCTTGTTTTACCCTGCCGCCGGATCTATTTGGGTTTTATAAAGAACACATTGATTTTCTCACAGAGCATGCCGTTGATCCTGATAAAAGGAGGTATTCCGACAAAGAAGAACCTCCACGGCATTATATAGACATTGATCATTATGGGAAACATCCCTTTGATTCAGTTCCTATGTATTGGAAAAAAGCGGTTGAGAAATTTACAGAGGATACGTTGAAATCATATGGAATTGTTCCATGGCATATCCATAGCATGATGTTTCGGTTAACGGAAGCGTTTCGTGCAAGGAATGTCGACAGGATACTCTATTACTCTGCAAATATTGGTCACTACATTGGAGACGCTCATGTTCCTTTGCATTGTACAGAAAATTACAATGGCCAAATGACCAATCAGTCGGGCATCCATGGATTTTGGGAATCACGATTGCCGGAACTTTATGGTGATCAATACGATTATCTCCTTGGAAGGGCAGAATATGTTGAACACATCCAGGAGGATATCTGGAGATTTGTGAAAGACAGTTTCAATGCATTGGATTCTGTTTTACTGTTTGAACGAATGTTGAATCGTGAATTCTCTCCCGACAGGAAGTATGCCATTGAAAACAGGGGAGCCACCACCGTAAAAGTGTACAGTGAAGAGTACTCCTGGGAATTTCATAAGCAGCTTGATGGTCAGGTGGAACGGCGCCTGAGAGCTGCCATCATTGACGTTGGCTCACTCTGGTATACTGCATGGATCAATGCCGGTAGTCCGGATTTATCAAATGAAAAGGTTAAAGAAATTTCGGACTCACTGAAACAACAACTTTCAGATGAATTGCAAAATATTGAAATCACGAAAAATGTTCGTGAAGAATAATCCGGGAGCGGAGAAGGCAGATATTTATCTTCTGCGGATAGTTTGTACTCTGTCAGGGCCAACAGAAACAATACTCACCGGAACATTCAGTTCTTTTTCAAGAAAGGCAATATAGCTTTTCAATTCAGCCGGGAAATTCTCCTCTTTTGTAATACCGGTAAGATCTTTTTTCCAGCCCTTGAGTGGAGTATAGACAGGTTCAATCTTTGCATTGACAACATCAAATGGCATGTAATCAATTACTTTTCCGTCGATTTTGTATTGGGTGCAAACCTGAATCGTGTCAAATTCACTCAGCACATCCGGTTTTGTCATGATGAGATCAGTAACACCGTTGATCATGATGGTGTATTTCAATGCAGGCAGGTCCAGCCAGCCACAACGACGGGGTCTACCGGTTGTAGCTCCAAATTCACGACCGGCCTGACGGATTGCCTCACCGGTTTCGTCATGCAGTTCGGTAGGAAATGGTCCGCTTCCGACCCGTGTACAATAAGCCTTAAAAATTCCAAACACTTTTCCGATTCTTCCCGGAGCGATACCTAATCCCGTACATGCTCCGGCAGTGATGGTACTGGAGGATGTTACAAAAGGGTAGGAGCCAAAATCAATATCCAGCAAAGATCCTTGCGCGCCTTCCGCAAGGATGGGACGATGTGCTGCTATCTGAGAATTAATAAGGTATTCACTATCGACGAAATTTAATTTTCGCATTTCTTCCACAGCCTCAAAAAACGGACCTTCCAGTTCTTCGAGCGAATAAGTGAAATTCATGTGATTCAGCAACTCCATATGTTTGTTGCGGAGTCGTGTAT
>CAYMMN010000390.1:0-3453 GCA_964391495.1 uncultured Flavobacteriales bacterium
CAACAAACTCAAGCTGATTTCGCTGCACAAGTAGTGTGAATCCCCCGAATCCAAAGCTCATCGGAATATAAACCGAAACGAAGTCAGGAGTCGCATTGGTCTCACTTTTTTTCAAGCCCTCGATATCGACAAAATCTTCACGCGTGACAAGACCTAGGGACTTCATCCCATTTTGGTTCAACGATACCAGAACGACTGCGCGCATACCTTTCGGACCCGTTTTTGAAAAGAGATTCGTGAGATCTTTAAGTGGCTGATAAATCACACTCAACAAAGGAGCTCTCATAATCCATTTTTCAGCTGAAAACCAAAATCCACGGGCAATCAAATTATTCAATGCAAATCCCAATATTAAAATCAAAATCAAAGATGCTGCTTTGGATGCTGCCGGAAAACAAATCCCGGCAGTAACACTAAACATTGGCAGCTTTCTTCAGATTCTATTGGAGTTTATGATAGTTGCATTTGCCATTTTTATGGTGGTCAAAGCTGTGAACAGGATGCGGGCAAAAGCAGAAGCAGCTCCTTCAGCACCCCCTGCTCCGACAAAAGAAGAATTATTACTCACTGAAATCAGGGATCTGCTTAAAAAATAAAATTCAAGACTCTTATATTTATCAAAACATCCATTAACGACCAAAACCAGAAAAATGAAAAGAATTATTACTCTGCTTCTCCCCCTTTTTACTACATTCTCCTCTTTCGCCCAACCGGCTAATGTGGATAAGATTGCCGGAATTTCCGGAGATACTTTGACCGGTGCGAAAGCGGATACTTCCTGGAAGACCGGTGGCTTTTTAGGAATCAACTTCAGCCAGGTAAGTTTGAATAACTGGGCGCAGGGAGGTGAAAATTCTATTGCAATTGGTGCTAACGCAACATTGTTTGCCAATTATGCAAAAGGCAAAACTCAATGGGACAATAGCCTTACACTTGCTTATGCAATGTTACAAACCGGAAGTGCTCCATTAAGAAAAAGTGATGACCAGATCGACCTTACTTCAAAGTTCGGATACCGGATTGGCGATAGCAAATGGTTTTACAGTGCGCTGCTCAATTTCAAAAGCCAGTTTGCAAATGGTTACAGCTACCCGAATGATTCGGTCGTTGTTTCTCATTTTATGGCACCTGCCTACGTAACAATTGCACTCGGTTTAAATTACAAACCTGTTGAATATTTTGAAATGTTCTTCTCTCCCGCTACAGGTAAAATCACCGTGGTGAATGATCAGGATCTTGCCGATCTTGGTGCATACGGTGTTGATCCTGCTACTTTTGACGCGAATGGCGCGGTGATTACTTCAGGAAAAAAAACCAGAAATGAATTCGGTGCTTACGTCAATTTCAAATTCAAAAAAGACATTTTTACCAATGTCACACTCGCGTCCAAACTTGAATTGTTCAACAATTACACCGACAAGGACAAAGACAATGCAAAAAATATTGATGTAAACTGGGAAACCGGATTGTTAATGAAAGTCAATAAATTCATGACAGCCTCAGTGCTTACACAATTGATTTATGATGCAAATACAATAGCAAGAACTCAGTTTAAAGAAGTGATCGGAGTTGGTGTTGGATTTAAATTCTGATGCATAGATCAATGAATTATCAAAAACCCGTGCGATGAGCTCGGGTTTTTCTATTTTTACACCACTCTAAGCTTACATTCAATGTTCAATTATGTTGTATTGGCAACAGGTGGCGCAATCGGCACAATGCTCCGGTATTACATCGGTACCACCTTGTATCAAAGCCTGAAAAATCCTGCATTTCCATGGGGAACTGTAGTCATTAACCTCGCAGGTTCGCTCATTATCGGAATACTAGCAGGATGGAATGACGCGACACCGCTTCAACCAAATCTAAGACTATTTCTGTTCGTAGGATTACTTGGCGGATTCACCACTTTTTCTGCCTACTCGCTCGAAACAATAAATTTATTTCGCAATTCTATGGCAGTGTACGCAGTGTTAAATATTCTGGTTAGCAATATCGGTGGAATTATTTTCGCTTACTCAGGTTTTGCCCTGATGAAAACATTCCATTCTTTTGCGAATTAATTGAAACATTACTTTACATCAATTTAACCTGATATGGCAATACCTATGGAAAGAATACTAAAAATCAGTTCTTCAGAAGACATCCTCCCTCAATTCAGGAACTCACCCATCAGTCTGTTGCTTGAATACCACAACCTCGACAAACCTTATGACACATACAGCTCAGCACAAATGTTGATAGGTATGTGTATGGATAATCGTAAACATCTTCACATCCCTGAAAATTTCGCCTACATCATCAGATCCGGTGGAGCAAATCTCCGCTATAGTGAGTTTCGGGTCTCTTATGCCATTGCAGTTGGTGGAGTAAAAGCTATTGCGCTGATAGGACACAACAACTGCGGAATGGTAAACCTTATGGCCAGAAGAAAAATGTTTATTGACGGTCTTGTGGAAAATGCAGGCTGGCCAAAAGAAGAAGCGGAAGATCACTTTTATCATTTTGAACCTATGCACGAAATCGGAAATGAAGTTGATTTTGTAGCAAGCGAAGCCAAACGTATGCGTCTGCGGTATCCAAAAATTCTGGTTGCGCCAATGATCTACAATGTAGATGACAACAAACTTTATCTGGTAAGGGAAGATTAGAATTATCCTGCTAATTATGTTTTCGAATGATGTTATGATGATCCCAATTTTGTGTCATTGATTTTATTGTATTCATAATAGTTAAAATCAGTGCACTTCATCGAATCATCATTCATCTTTTCATCACATGAACCAAAGTAACATTGCAGTGTTAATTCTATTTAAACCCCAAAAAAAACAAACCATGAAAAAAGTAATTGTAGCTGCATTTGCAGTATGTTATTCTGTGGCGATGATCGCACAAACTCCGACACCGGCAACTACACCAAAAGCCGAGATGAAAACCGAAGTGAAAAAAGACGCGAAAGCGGTGAAGTCAGACGCAAAAGAAATGAAACATGATGTAAAAGCAAACGACAAAGCTGCAGTAAAAACTACCGCGAAAGTCACACACAAGGATGCAAAAGCAATGCATCACGATGCCAAAGCGGCAACTCAGGGTGACAAGAAATAATCATCTGTCGATTTTCAGAAAGGCCATCCCATCGGATGGCCTTTTTTGTATTAACATTCACATTGAATAAAATTGATTTTCCTCCATTTTATACGCATGCCGAATAGCTAAATTTACAGGGTACTTCGCAAGCGAATGAATCCTCCGAACAAATTCCGATTCTTTTTATATACGCTGATCATGCTGAATGCATTTTGCACAAGCATGTATGGCCAGCTTTTCAAACAAGTCAGCAAGCTAACGGATGCAGAAGCAGGCATTTGCAGTATGACGGTTGATGAGGGTCGGACACAACTGATTGCCGGTGATGTGAAAGGAAACCTGTACTTCAGATCTCTTTCAAATGGT
>CAYMMN010000391.1:0-3446 GCA_964391495.1 uncultured Flavobacteriales bacterium
CTTACATGGAAAAAGAACGTGAACGCGCGAAAAAAATGGGCTACCCTTCCCCTATCCAGCAGGATAAAACAGCTTCCGACAGAGATTATGACGCAGCAGTAAAATTCTGTGTGGATCACATTGATCGCATGGCCGTATGCGCGGGAACACACAACGAACAAAGTTGTTTGAACCTCGTCGCTTTGATGGAAGAAAAAAAATTACCACACAATCATCCGAATATCTGGTTCTCCCAATTGTATGGTATGAGTGATCACATTTCATACAATCTCGCCAAGAAAGGATACAATGTGAGTAAATACGTTCCCTATGGTCCTGTAACTTCCGTTCTTCCCTATCTCATTCGCAGAGCACAGGAAAATACTTCCGCTGCCGGACAAATGGGACGCGAGCTTTCTTTGTTGATGATGGAGAAGAAAAGGAGAAGTGGGAAGTGAGAACAATCAATTCAAAAGGTAAAAGGCAAAATGTAAAATAAAATAATTTGATTTGATTTGATTTAATTTCATTTTTTTAATTTCCCAAACACTTCTCTGTTCATTGAGCCAGTTTTATAACTTTAGAAAATAGAAAATCATCTTGAGACAATATATATATTCCGGGATCAAGGAAGTTTATAGGAATTTCAATTTTATTGTTGTTTGCAATTGTATAAATTAATAATCTACCATCAAGGTCATACATCTTAAATGTTGCATCTAATTTGCATTCCCGGATGGTTATAGTTTCAACTGCAGGATTTGGAAAAACTTCCAGCTTATTTGAGTAAATTTTTTCTGTACTATTAGAAATATCTGAAAGTTTCAACACCCAGAAATCAGTAAAGCCGCCATAAAACCCACTTACATTTCCGCTATTATCACTGGTGTGGCCAGCGACAACCAACCCTCCATCATTAGTTAGTTTTAAATCATAAGGATAGTCTGATCCAAATCCGCCGAAACAATTTTCTTGCAATATATTTCCGGTGGGGTCAGTTTCAAGAATCCAGAAGTCACTTCCGCCATGAGATCCGGAAACTTGTCCATTCATAGAAGCTGATGCACCTGAGATAATAAAGTTACCGTTATTTTTAGGTGATATATTTCTCCCTTCATCTGATGAAGCACCCCCATAATTAATTGAATGGATGATATTCCCAAGCGTATCTAATTCAAGCCATAAATAATTTCCCATAACCGTATCGGCTATTCCGTAAATGTCGCCATCGTTTGAATAAGTGTGGCCTACAATTTCCAATGTTTCATTGTTCTTTGAATTAATTCCATAGCCAAAATCATCTAAGGTTCCTCCGTAGCAGCGACTTCTGATAATGTTTAAATTATTATCAATTACAACCAGCCATAGATCATCCAGACCGTGGTTGAGAGGAATGTCTCCATCATAAGAAAAAGTAGTTGCTAATATATAATAATTATTAGCAATGGATGTCATTGAAAAAGCGTAATCAGAATTGCTGCCTCCAAGACATTTTTGTTGAATTAAATGCCCTGCTGAATCAATTTTAATTACCCAAAGATCGCCATTTCCGTGATTTCCAATTACATTACTATCGTTTGAAAATGTTCGACACAATAAAATGTAATTTCCAAAATTATCTATTATTACGCTATATGCTGCATCACTTTGTGTGCCTCCATAAGTCTTTTGCCATTCAATTGATCCGGAATCAGAAATTTTTACTATCCAAACATCGTATCCTCCAATATTTGAAGTTAAATCTCCATCGTTCGATTTTGCACCGCCGCCTAATAAAAATCCGCCATCGTTGGTTTGGATAACACAAAAAATTTGATCATCCTGACTACCACCAAAACATTTATTCCATACAGTGTTTCCTGAACTATCTGTTTTTATCACTAATCCATCATATCCACCATGATTTTGAATTGCATCGAAGTCATTTGATGAACTCCCGCCTACGATTAAGAAGCCATCATCGCTGGTTTGAATAAGCTGAGAAACAATTTCATCTCCAGTTCCACCATAGCATTTTTGCCATTGAATATTTTGTGCAAAATCAGATATAGGCGTTAGAAATAATATTATTAAGATACACTTTAAAAAACAATGACATATTTGCATTACAAAAATCTATCAAAAAAATAATCAGGATATAATTTATAAAATCACGAAATCCTCGCAGCCGTTAGCAAATCCAGATCCTTGTAAGGTAATTTGCATGCTTCGGCGACAAAGCGATTGGTAATTGCTCCGCGATACATGTAGACTCCTTTGCGGACGGCTTTATTTTTCCAAAGCATTTCATCTATTCCTCCCTGGTTGCCTGCATCGAGAAGTATCGGTGTGAAAATATTGCTGAGTGCTGTTGATGCTGTACGACTGACACGTGAAGCGATGTTTGGAACACAATAGTGTACCACTCCATATTTCCGGAACACCGGCTGGGAATGATTGGTAACTTCTGATGTTTCAAAACATCCGCCCTGATCGATACTCACGTCTACAATCACAGAACCAACGCGCATTTCACTGACCATTTCTTCTGTAACTACAACAGGCGTGCGTCCTTCATTGCTGCGGAGAGCGCCAATGGCTACATCAGCATTTTTCAATTCCTTCAATAAAATATTCGGAACAATTGTGGAAGTAAAAATTCTTCTGCCCAGTCTGTTTTGCAAACGACGTAAACGATGAACTGAATTATCAAACACTTTAATATTTGCGCCCAATCCCATCGCTGTTCTTGCGGCATACTCTCCTACTGAACCCGCGCCGATGATGACTACTTCTGTTGGCGGAATTCCGGCAACTCCTCCGAGCAGCTCACCTTTTCCATTAAAAGCATTGCTTAAATATTCCGCAGCGATAAGAATGCAGGTACTTCCCACAATTTCACTCATGGCCTGGATGATGGGATACACTCCCGATTCATCATGGATGAATTCATAACCAATGGCACTCACTTTTTTCGCGGAAAGCTGGCGTATAAAATCATTCGACTGCATACTCATTTGCAAAATTGAAATGAGATATTGCTTCTGCTGGATCATGTCGAGCTCCGCCTGTGAAGGAGGAGCGACTTTTAAAATGATATCCGCTTTATACACTTCCTCGGCAGTATACACGATACGCGCTCCCGCTTCGCTAAAATCAGAATCCTGGATATTGGAAGCAGCTCCCGCTCCGGCTTCGATAATGATTTCATGTCCGTTATTGACAAGCAATGAAATGGACTCCGGAATCAAAGGAATTCTGTTTTCCTGAAATGAGGTCTCTTTGGGAATGCCGATGAATAACTGCTTCTCCTGTTTTTTTATCTCCAGCATGGCCTCCTGAGTCTGCATGGCAGCGGAAGCAGCGAGCGAAGAAATGCCTGAAGGTAATTTCTCAATCATGTGAAAAAGTAATGATCCTGGTCTCAGACTGAGGTATAATCCTGACCAAAGTGTGTGGTTGCGGCAATAAATTTAGAATTTTTTCCG
>CAYMMN010000392.1:0-3431 GCA_964391495.1 uncultured Flavobacteriales bacterium
AACGTTGCGGTCTCAGAAGCCGTTGGAGTTACATCCTTGTGAGTTCGAGTCTCACTTCGGGCACCGAAAAAAAAATCCTTCCAGATAGCTGGAAGGATTTTTTTTTGATTAGTGCCTGGTGGTTAGTGGTTAGTGGCTGGTGATTGGAATCTGATGAAAAGTTTTTTTGATAGATTAACTATTTCTGCTGCAATTGAAAACAATAAACAGCACGAACATCTAAGCACTAACCACTAAGCACCAAGTACCCATAGATTACTTCAGATACTTATCCAACCAATCATAAAATTCTCTCTGCCAGAGAACACTATTTTGTGGTTTGAGTACCCAATGTCCTTCATCTGGAAAACAAATAAATCGTGCAGGGATATTTTTCATGCGTGCTGCACTAAAAGCTTCGAGACCTTGTGAATATGGAATTCTATAATCCTTTTCGTTTGAAATGATCATAATAGGTGTATCCCAATTTTGTACAAAACGATTCGGAGAAAATTCATTGTAACTTTTTGGAACCGGACTCTGCCAGTACGGCCCCTGGAACTCCTTGTTCTGGAAAAATAATTCTTCAGTTCCCCACATTGCTTCAAAATTGAATACGCCGCAATGTGATATGAATGCTTTGAAACGTTTTTCATGATGACCGGCAAGCCAGAATACAGAAAAACCTCCATAGCTGGCTCCTACTGCTCCCATTTTGTCTTTGTTTACATAAGGTTCCTTTGATACATCATCAATTGCACTAAGCAAATCACGCATCGGTTGTCCACCCCAGTCACCAACTATTTCATCGTTCCATTTGGATCCAAAGCCGGGCAAACCTCGTCGATTAGGAGCAACAATGATATAACCGTTTGCAGCCATCAGCTGGAAATTCCATCTGTATGAAAAGAACTGACTAACTGTAGATTCAGGTCCACCCTGACAATACAAAAGGGTTGGATATTTTTTTGTTGGATCAAAATCCGGAGGATAAATCACCCAGGTAAGAATCTCTTTTCCATCGGTTGATTTTACCATTCTCTTTTTCACATCCGCGAGTTTATAATTGGAAAGAAAATCCTTATTTGTGAATGTGATTTGTTTTGATGTTCCTGTCTTTGCGTCGATCAGAAATAATTCGGTGGGTTCAGACATGGACATTCTGGAAGCGACAACCACATCCTGTTTTGCCGGAAAGCTGGCAACAGAAATTGCCGTGTAGTCAGCAACATCTTTTGTCAGTTGATACATAGGATGTGCAGATTTATTGTACATATCATAAAAAAAGATCTGATCAGTCGCCTGAATATCTGCTTTAAAATAGACCCTTCTTCCATTGCTTCCCCAAACCGGATTTTCTACATTGAAATCAAAATCAGAACTAAGTTCACGTTTGGATTGTGTGGCGAAATCATAGAGGAATAATCGATGACGATCAGCTTCGTTACCATTCTCAGCCTGGCTTTCCCAAACCAATTGATTTCCCTGAGGAGAGAATGCCGGATTCTTATCATAGCCTACCATTCCTTCAGTCAAATTAGTAGTCCTCTTAGTTTCTACATCATAGAGATAAATATCTGAATTGGTATTCAGCGCATATTCTCTGCCTGAGTATTTTTTACATGTGTATGCCAGTACTTTTCCATCCGGTCTCCAACTGATTTGTTCCTCTCCTCCATCCGGTTTCATCGGTGTATCAAAACGCTCATCTTTCATGATGTCAATTGGACGACCGGAAATTTTTCCATCCTGAAACTGTGCAACAAAAATGTGACTGTAATTTCCATCCGCCCAGGAATCCCAATGACGCATCATCAGATCGTCGTAAACCTTACCTGTGGATTTAGGAAGATCATTGTAAATATCTCTACCGAAAAAATTATCCAGCTTCACATCTTGCGCAATCCAGATCATGGTGCCGGATGGTGAGATTCCGTAGAGATTAATATCACCTTCAAGTTTTGTGTTTTGCTTTTTATTTGTTCCGTCAATTGAGCAACTCCAAAGCTGACTGCTTCCTCCCGCATCATTCAGAAAATAGATTCCCGTGCCTTCCATATTCCAACGAGGCATAGTTTCATTTGAACTGTCGGTGGTTACAGCAGAGGCCAGATTTTTCTTAATATCATAAACCCAGATATCTGAATTTCCCTTGTTTGTGGACAGGTTGTAATTCCTGATTGAATACACCACCTTTTCACCATTTGGAGAAAGCTGAGGGTCTGAAACCCGTCCCAGTTTCCACAATGACTCCGGAGTGAGTACCTGCTGTGCAATTGAAACACCTGCAACGAATGTAAGCAGGCAAAGGATGAGAAAATGCTTGTTCTTCATAGTAGTGAATTTACCATGCGAAGTTAGAAACTCTGTTGATTTTCCCCAATACAAGGAAAGGGAACAAAGTTTATCTTTACAGCCATTATAAAAATGTCGGTTTATGAAATCAAGCTTCCTGTTCGTCCTGTTTTTACTCCCATTATGGGTTGCCGCTCAAAAGGATAAAGTAGTATGTGATACTTTAAAAGCTGACCTGGATTCTGGTTTCGTTAATAAATTGAAACCGGATGCCCATATTGATTCCCTGAAGAAGTATTTTCCCTGTTATTCTGAAGAATTGCTAGCCGGAGAGGACTCAAAATGCGGAGCCGGTCTGCTCTATGACCGCTTGAATTTTGCCGCCTACGTCGACAATGATTATTTTGAATTCGGAAAAGGATTTATCGGTTCCATCAATTATCAATTGTTCGGACACGATGAAGAATATGTTCAGTCGGTTCTCGGAGAACCGGTGCGGGTAACCGACGTTCAGGAGTTTGACGGATCACCGATGCAAACGGTGTTTTTCTATAAAAAGTTCTACGGGTATTTATTGGTGTGGCTTGATCCTGATCACAAGGTTTTTAAATTGCAGATGTATGCTAAAGACCTTGACAAAATTGAACTATGTTTCTGATGCTGATCAGGTGAGCATTCCACCATCGACATTTAATACCTGACCGGTGATGTAAGCTGACATATCCGACGCAAGGAACACCACAGCATTTGCAACATCTTCAGGAGTTCCGCCACGTTTGAGTGGAATGGCTTCTCTCCATTGTTTTACAGTCTCTTCTGCCAGCACAGCAGTCATCTCAGTTTCAATAAAACCGGGAGCAATAGCATTGCATCGAATATTTCTCGATCCCAGTTCAAGAGCGATTGATTTTGTAAATCCGATAATCCCGGCTTTTGAGGCTGCATAATTTGCCTGACCTGCATTTCCCTTCACTCCTACCACACTGCTGATATTGATAATACTGCCGCTGCGTTGCTTCAGCATTTGTCGCTGACAGGCTTTTGTGATGTTAAAAACGGAATTCAAATTCGTCCGGATCACTTCATTAAAGTTCTCCTCAGTCATTCGCATCAATAAGCCATCACGTGTAATACCCGCATTATTGACGACAATATCC
>CAYMMN010000393.1:0-3422 GCA_964391495.1 uncultured Flavobacteriales bacterium
AGTTCGGGCCGGACAATTTTGTTTGTGAGCCACAACATGGCTGCCATTCAGAATCTTTGCAGCAAAGCAATCTACTTGAACAAAGGCAGACTGGAACTGATGGGAGAACGTGAACAGGTCATTTCATCTTATCTGCGCTCCACAGCAGATGTTAATTCAATCGATCTCGCCGACAGAAAAGATCGTGGAGGAAATGGAGCTTTTCGTTTTGTTTCTTTTTCCTTGAAGGATGAACAAGGACATCAGTTGAGTTCACTGCAAAGTGGAAAGCCTGGTAAATTGTGTATTGATATCAAAAAAGATCCCAATCATCCTGTACTTAGAAATATTCATATCGCTATGGGTATTGACGATGAGATGGGACAAAGAATCACCAATCTGAATAATGAAACGACAGGAATTCTTTTTCCTGAAATGAATAGCCAGAATGGCACAGTTGAGATTTCAATTCCGCGTTTGCCCTTGCGTCATGGTTTGTATTCATTCACCTTGTATGGAACGGTGAATAATGAAGTAGCCGATTGGATCAGCAATGCAGGAACCTTTCACGTGGAACATGGAGATTTTTTCGGTACAGGGAAATTGTTGCCTGACGGACAAGGGAATTTTTATATCGATCACACATTTAAGCTTGTCTGACCTGTGGCTTCATTCCGACATCTGCTGTATCAGTTTCGAACCGAAATAAAACGGAGTCGTAGTCTTGCCATTCCTGCCAAACCTTCATTTAATCCCTGGGCATATTTTTTTCGTTGGAAGAAAGATTTAAGCGGGGGCAGAAATTCTGTTTCCGAAGAAATGGTCTGGCTCACTTATCCTGTTATTGATTTCTTGAAGAAGAATCTGAAGAAGGACATGAAAGTGTTTGAATACGGTGGCGGAGGATCGACCTTGTTTTTTGCAAAAAGAGTAGGAGAGCTCATTACCGTGGAACATGATGAAAAATGGTTTCAGCGTCTCTCTGAAATCTTGAATGACAAAAGGATTTCTCACTGGAAGGGGAAATTCATTTCTCCTGAAACAACCAGTACCACAGGATCAGCAGCGGATCCCTTATTGTATTTGTCGAGTGATGAAAATTCAAAGAATCTGAGTTTTAAAAATTACGCGACTGCAATAGAAAGTTATCCTTCAGCATATTTTGATCTTGTACTGGTTGATGGTCGTGCCCGGCCTTCATGTCTGTATCATTCAATTGCAAAAGTGAAAAAAGGCGGTTTTCTGATTCTCGACAATTCAGAGAGAAAACACTATCACGAACTTTTGGATAAACTCATTGATGAAGATTTTGAAAAGGTAGTCGACGGAATGGCTCCTGTTCCTTTTGGAGAATGGTTTTCCTGTACAACGGTGTGGAGGAAAAAGTCATGAAAAGAATTCCGGTCATCCTGTTCACATACAATCGTCCGGAATTGTTACGACAAACCCTCGAAAGTTTGTCTGCAAATACCCTTGCCTCCGAATCTGACCTCATTGTTTATGCCGATGGCCCTAAAGAAAATGCCAGCGATTTGCAAAAACAAAAAATACAGGAAGTCCGTGCTGTTATTCGCGAAAAACAATGGTGTAAAACTGTGACCATACAGGAATCATCGGTAAACAAAGGACTCGCTCAATCCATCATTTCCGGAGTAAGCACGGCATTGAACAAGGAAGATAAAGTGATTGTGGTGGAAGATGATGTTTTGCTTTCGCCTTACTTTCTGCAATACATGAACGATGCATTGAATGCATATAGTTCTGATACTTCTGTCTTCGCTGTTGGCGCATGGACTTATTTCACCCGTAGAGATTATCATAAAGAAACTTTCTTTTTCCGTTATCCCGATAGCATCGCATGGGGAACATTTCGACGCGCATGGGATTTGTTTGAATACGATGCAAAATCTTTGCAGGAAAAGTTGATTTCAAAAAATAAAATGTCTGCATATAATGGCTTCAGAAATTTAAAATATTTTGAACCCATGTTGCAGTCTTATGTAGAAGGAAAAATTGACAGCTGGGCGATCCGTTGGACAGGAACCTGTATACTTCACAATGGTCTGAGTGTTTTTCCACCAGTATCTATGGTAAAACACATGGGTTTTGACTCTCAGGGAACGCATGAAAAAATGCGGGATTACAATGAGGATTTGCCATTGGCAAAAGAACCTGTTCTGCAAATGAACAGGCAAATCACGGAGAGTAAAACAGCATTTTCAGATTGGAAGCAGTTCATACAGGAAAATTTCCTGCATAGCTCATCCAGAAAAGTCAAATTGATGAACCGAGTGAGGGAGAATTTACCGAAATTTATACACGATATTCTGTTCTGATGAATCCTCTTCGTACACTCAAAAATTATTTTTTTCCTGATGAAATGAACCGCATCCTCCGGGAGGCTCATGCATTTCCAAGATATACACAAAAGGAAATTAATTTTCGCGGGTTCAACATTACAATGACCGATTATCTTTCGGTGGCTTACCAGTTGCTGGAGATCTTTGAGGAAGAACGATTGCAATTCAATTCATCCGGACCCGAACCGCTCATTTATGATTGTGGTGCAAATGTCGGAATCGTGAGCCTTTACCTGAAATCAAAATTTCCGAATGCAAGGATAGTTGCATTTGAACCAGACGCCAAAGTTTTTTCCTGTCTCAAAAAGAACATTGAAGAAAATAAATTATCCGGAATTGAATTGAATGAGGCAGCTGTTTGGATCAATAATTCCGGAATTGAATTCGGTGCAGAAGGAGCGGATGGTGGTTCAGTTTATTTTGACGGGAAAAAGACAAAGGTCAAAAGTGTTCGGCTTGCGGAATTACTCGAAAAAGAAAAAGCCATTGATCTTCTGAAAATCGATATTGAAGGTGCCGAAAATGATGTGCTGCCGGATTGTGAACCTCATTTGAAAAAAGTCAAACATCTTTTTCTGGAATTTCATTCCTGGTCCGGAAATGAACAGCAACTGGATACATTGCTTGCCATTCTGCGGAGATCAGGTTTCAGATATACGATTCATTCGATTGGTGGTATTGGAAAACAGCCTTTCCTGAGCTTACCGGTAAAATCCGGTATGGACATTCAACTCGATATACATGCAGTTAATCTGGGATACAAAGCATAAAGCGGCAACCTTTGCCAGAAGTATCCGGAAGCAACTGCATTCACGGATGTATGGCTCTTGCGCTGTATTGTTGTATCACAGAGTGTGCAATTACACAAGTGATCCCCAGCTTTTATGCGTGACGCCGGAGAATTTCGAAAGTCATATTCGATTTCTCAAACAAAATTATGCGGTTCTGGATATCGAAGAGTGGAAGAATAATATTCTTAATCAGAAGAAATTCAAACCGAATAGTGTTGTCATCACATTCGATGATGGTTATGAAGATAATTTCAGTCAGGCCTTATCGATTCTTGAAAAATACAAGGTTCAG
>CAYMMN010000394.1:0-3392 GCA_964391495.1 uncultured Flavobacteriales bacterium
AAAAATGATCAGCAGGAAATGAAACCGGTTGCTCAGCCTCCGCGCAACAAACAAAACGACATTTCATCTCCTAAACAAGCTAAACCACCGAGAGAAGTCGCTCCATCCACTCCAAGAGAACCGAAACAGGTGACTCCACGGAATGTTACTCCAACAAAACCTGCTCCATCAAAAGATAAAATTTCACCTCCTGTATCACGACCGGAATCTAAACCACGGAATGTGAAGCCAGCTCCTGCTCCGCCCAAGCCGGTGAAGAGAAAGTAGTGGTTGGTGGTTAGTGCTTAGTGCTTAGTGGTTAGTGGTATTGGGAATATTAGATGGTAGAGATTTAAAATTTCCTTTGAGTTATTTACGCTTATATGCTTTGATATAATCGATTTCAAAATAAGCGGGGAAAATTGTGCTTGAATTTGCAAAACCGGAATATGATCCACCAACACCGAAGGTAGCGAGTAGACACATTCTTTCCTTTTGTATTACAACATCAGAATTAAAAACTCTTATAATTTTAAGATACGACTTTTTCATTACTTCTTCCAAAGTTGATTTTTAATTGAGTCTGAAAATAATTATTTTACCAATTAATAATTACATTACATTACCTACCAATTCCAGAATGGCTATTCAAAAACTTTAATGCACACATTTTTGGAATAGAATTAATTGGAATTACAAATTTAATTACCTTTCAAATTGCATATTACCAATTCAGCTGTTTTTTTTAACTTATCCACTTCTATCTTACCTTCCATATCGTGTTGGGCAAAATAAAAAATAATTCCTTTTGGTACTGGATGTTCTTTTGGCTCATTGTTCAATCCTTTGTCGCATTCAATGCAGAACTTTTCCATGATGAAGCTTATTATTGGATGTATTCAAAATATCCGGATTGGGGATATTTTGATCATCCACCCTTGGTTGCGATGCTAATAAAAATTGGAAATTTTATTAATTTAGGGGGGGGGGTACGACTCATCTTTTTGATTTTAAATTTTTCTACAATATTGCTTTTGTATGAATTCGTTAAACCCTCAAATAAACTGCTCTTTAATTTGTTAATTGGATCATGTTCCTTTTTTCAATTGTATGGTTTTCTTGCATTGCCCGATGCTCCAAGTGTTTTCTTTAGTGTTTTATTTTTCATTTGTTACAAACGTCTAATTCAACATCAAAATTTATCGAACTCAATTTTGATGGCTTTATGTATTGCCGGGATGCTTTACAGCAAATACCATGGTTTACTACTTATAGGATTCACTTTACTTTCAAATGTTAAATTTCTGAAGTCAAAATACGTTTACTTAACCTTTTTGTTTTCACTTACCCTACTCTCTCCTCATATTTATTGGCAGCTTACACACTCCTTTGCGGCAATTAAATTTCAATTGGTAGAACGTACTCAAAGTGTATATAAAATCAGTTACTTCCTATCGTTTTTCCTACAACCCATTGTATTATTTGGTTTAGCAGGACCAGTTCTATTTTACAGACTTTTAAAATATCGAATAGGGAATGATTACGAGAGAACACTTTATTTTAACGTAGTTGGAGTTTTATTCTTCTTCCTGATCTTTTCATTCTTTCGTCGTATAGAAGCTAACTGGACAAATATTATAATCGGACCGCTGATCATTTTAATTTATAAATCACTGGAAAGTGATTTCAAATCAGTCAAAATATATTTTAGGTGGTTATTTATCCCAACTTACGTCCTTTACTTTGCCGGATTAGCATTTTTTATCGTTGATTATCTTCCCTGGGATTGGAGTCGGTCATCTGAATTCCACAATCAAAAGTTATGGGCAGATCAAATTGCAAAGGCAACACAAAATAAACCGGTTGTATTTTTTAATTCATATCAATTAGCGGCTAAATATGAATTCTATTCCGGCAATCCCGCTTTGTCACTGAATGATTACAGGTTCAGAAATAACCAATACAATTTCTGGCCAATTGAAGATTCATTACTCGGGAAAGATGTTTACATCATTCCGAACTGGCACGAAAGAAGTTTTGACAGTATTAAAACTGTAAGAGGTACCTACAGTTTTAAGTTGGTTCACAATTTTGCTTCTTTTGAAAGGGTCAGGCTCGAATCAATTAAATCTTCATATACTTTTCGTCAGGGTGAACCCGGAATACTGAACATTAACCTTGTGGTACCTGATACTTTATATTTCAGGTATATGAAATCATCAAATTCGCATATTTATTACAGCTATTATAAGGATGGAAAAGAAATTAAAAGCATTTTATCAGAAACCGCATTGATGAATCTTAGAACCGATAAACCAAACACATTGAAGATTGAATTACCGGAAGAACCAGGTAAATATCAACTCAAAATTTGTACTCAAACAGATATCCTTCAGCCTACCATGAACAGTTCAAATGTTGAAATTGAAATTTTGTAGAAAAAATTCTCAGGAAAAATTTCAGGTACTTATTTTTACAAAAAAAATCCCGGTCTTTCAACCGGGATTTTTTCGTGCTTCATGATTTAGTTTCCGAGTTCGGACATGAATTTTATTCGCATCAAACGGATATCCTCGAGGGTGTAATCATTTTCCCCAAGTTCTTTTAATGCGGCTTCGACGGAATCAGTTTCCGCGGTTTTGAAGAATTCAAAAACTTCGGCCTGGCGATCTTCATCGATCACTTCGTTGATGTAGTAATTGATGTCGATCCGCGTACCGGAACCAACGATGCTTTCGATTTCCGTAAGGAGGTCGCGCATCGGAAGGCCTTTGGCAGTAGCCATATCGTCGAGAGAAATTTTGCGATCGATGTTCTGGATGAGATATACTTTTAATACACTCTTGTTGACGACTGATTTCACAACAAGATCCATAGGACGTTCGATCTCGTTTTCCTCAACGTATTTGGAAATAAGATCCAGGAACGGTTTTCCGAATTTCACGGCCTTTCCTGCTCCTACTCCGGTGATGTTTTTCAGTTCATCCTGTGTGATTGGATACTGAATCGCCATTTCTTCTAGAGAAGGATCCTGGAAGACTACAAATGGAGGAACATTTTTCTGCTTCGCGATCTTTTTACGGAGGTCTTTCAGCGCGGCGAATAATTCAGGATCGGCTGCGGCACCGCCACCACCAAATTCATCCTCATCATCTGCTTCCGCATTGCTGTAATCATTGTCTTCCACAACCAGAATTTTCACCGGCTTCTTGAGGAAGGCTTTTCCTTTATCAGTAACTTTTAATGTACCGTAGGTTTCAATGTCTTTGGAGAGGAATCCGGCAAGTAAAGCCTGACGGATCATTGCCGTCCAGAATTTAATATCGTGATCATCACCTTCACCAAAAATCTCCAGCTGATCGTGATTGTGGAGCTTCACGGCGTTTTCCGCTTTTCCGGTGATGACATTCACG
>CAYMMN010000395.1:0-3390 GCA_964391495.1 uncultured Flavobacteriales bacterium
GTCACAATTACTCAATAAGACACTACAATTTGTGATGGTGCACAACTGACTCTGGGGGTAAGCGGAGTGTTTGTAGGCTATTCGTGGTCTACAGGTGAAACAACTTCTACCATCGATGTTTCTCCATCAGTTCTCACAATTTACACCGTGACAGTTGATGATGGACTGAGTACATGTACAGATGCAGTCCAAATTGATGTTGCTCCTGTATATTCAAGCCAGGTTAATGCATCAATTTGTCAGGGTGCATCCTACCAACTTCCTGACGGGCAATTTGTGAATTCGGCAGGGACTTATCCTGTAACACTTTCGTCGATTCATGGTTGTGATTCGGTGATCAGTACTGTTCTGAGCATTCGGCCTACTTACTCAATTACACAGAATGCTCATATTTGTCAGGGTAACAGTTACACTTTACCAAACGGCCAATCCGCGACCACTTCCGGTTCTTATGTTGTCACTTTGCCAACAGTCACCGGATGTGATTCAACGATTACCACGAATCTTGTTGTATACCCGGTTTATAGTTCGAATGTAAATGCTTCTGTTTGTCAGGGTACAAATTACACCTTGCCCAATGGCACAATTGTAACCACAGCGGGCACTTATCCGGTAACACTTTCTACTGTGAATGGATGTGATTCTGTCATCACAACCGTTCTTGTGGTGAAACCAACTTATTCATCTACTGTTAATGCATCCATTTGTCAGGGTGACAGCTATATTTTGCCTAACAATCAAACTGTAAGTACAGCGGGAACGTATCCTGTAACTTTACAAACCGTCGGAAATTGTGATTCATTGATTACGACCAATTTGACAGTTAAACCTATTTATTCTATTTCCAGAAATGCAGCGATTTGCCAGGGTGCCAGCTACACCCTTCCTAATGGTTCTGTTGTGAGTGCCGGAGGTGTGTATCCAACACTTTTGCAAACCACAGGAGGTTGTGATTCGCTGATCACAACTACACTTACTGTTCACCCAACTTACAGTGTATCCAGAAACGCTTCTATTTGTCAGGGATCGAGTTTTGTGTTGCCAAACGGACAATCGATTTCCACAGCGGGAGTTTATCCGGTGACACTTTCTTCCGTTTCCAATTGTGATTCGGTGGTGACAACAACACTTACAATTAACTCAACCTATTCAATCTCGAGAAATGCAGTGATTTGTCAGGGTGCAAGTTTTGTTTTGCCGAACGGTCAATCGGTTACTACTTCGGGTACTTATCCTGTTACTTTGCAAACCGTTGACAATTGTGATTCTGTTATTACAACTACACTTGTTGTAAAACCTACCTATGCTATCACAAGAAACGAGTCCATTTGCCAGGGTGAAAATCTTGTTTTACCTAATGGGCAGATTGTAAATACTGCCGGAAGTTACCCGGTTGTATTGTTTACAATTTTTGGTTGTGATTCTGTCATCACCACAAATCTTACAATCAATCCTGCATATCATATAACCAGAAATGCATCTATATGCCAGGGTGATAGTTATACATTACCCGGTGGGACAGTAGTCACTTCACCTGGAAGTTACCCTGTGGCATTCCAAACCTTCAACGGATGTGATTCAATTGTTACGACTAACCTTACGGTGAACCCTGTCTTTACTGTCAGTTATAATGTATCCATTTGTCAGGGTAGTTCTTATACCCTACCAAATGGACAAGTAGTCACTACTGCCGGATCATACCCTGTAGTGCTGGGAACAACAGCCGGATGTGATTCGTTGGTCACTGTGAACTTATCTGTTGGACAAACGATTGTAAATACACTGAATGCTTCGATTTGCCAGGGAGACTCTTACATTTTACCGAACGGACAGGTCGTGAGTCAATCCGGAAATTATCCGATCACATATCAAACACCAACCGGATGTGATTCTACAGTGCTTACCGTTTTGTCTGTGTATCCGAATTATTCAAATTCTCAAAACGGCGTGATCTGTCAGGGTGACTTCTTTACACTTCCTGATGGACAACAGGTAACAACATCGGGAACTTATGTAGTGACTTTGGCGGCTGTTGGTGGATGTGATTCTGTCATTACAACGAATCTTACAGTTTACCCGACTTTCAGAAGTAATACATCTCAATCCATCTGCCAGGGCAAATCAGTGACGCTTCCGGATGGAACAATTGTAAGTACACCGGGAACTTATGTAACCGCATTCCAGACGGTGAATGGTTGCGACAGTTCATATTCACTTGTGCTTACAGTAATTCCTCCTCCAACGTTTTCGTTCAATGTGGATGCTTGTCAGGGAGAAACATATCTACTTCCTGATGGAACACCGATTACAGTTTCCGGTACATATATCAGCACTTTGGATGATGTAAACGGATGCGATAGTCTCGTGTACACATTTGCAACATTTCATGGATTTACAGCTCCTGTGATTAGTGGCAGTAGTTCGGTAAATGCCTTTGATGGTGCCGGCTATTCTGTCTCGGAGATTCCCGGTCATTTTTATACCTGGACAGTCACCGGTGGAACAATTTCTTCCTGGAACGGCGGAGACAGTATCTATGTAAACTGGCATGGAATGGGAACAGGTCTGGTGATTGTTACCGAATCTGATTCGCAGTGTGAATACTCAGATACACTGGTAGTAAATGTCGGACCAGTTGGCATTCCTGATTATGCAGCTGAATATGAAATTCAGTTATTCCCTAATCCTACCTCCGGAAAATGCAAACTGACATGGAAAGGTGCAGGTGCCGTGCGATCCATTCTTGTTCATGATATAGCAGGACAAGTGATCGGTCGTTATGATGATATCAACGGAATAGAGGCGGAATTGAATATCCTGGATATCGCAGCAGGTCTTTATTTTGTAGAACTCACCGGACCGGAAATTCGTCTTTCTTTGCCTTTGATCAGGCAGTAATAAATTTTTTATTTTAATTCTTTGAGAACAACCTGAGCTGTTTGTCGGCTGCGTTGTTCAAGAAGAACTTTTTTCCCTTTTGTCAGCTGTTCTATGGTGGAAGGGTAATAATGTCTTACCGTCACCAGCGTCAGGTCTTCGTTGTATAATACTCTGAAATCTTTTTGCAATTCGATAAGGAGTTCAGGGATTTTAAACGGATCATTATCCACACATACTGAAAAACTGATGGCTGAATTTTGCATCAGGTTAATTTTAATTTTCAGATCAGCGAAGAGTCCGAATATTTTATGAAGGCTGGCTTCAGCGATGAAGGAGAAGTCTTTCGCTGAAATTGATATCAGTAATTGCGATGGTTTATAAATGAAACAAGGTACAAGGGGTTTTGTGGCCTGATAATTACCAACGCTGGTGCCCTTTTCATTCGGAGCTTTGAACGAGCAAACACGCAAAGGGATGTGTTTGTTTTCGAGTGGCTTTATCATTTTTGGA
>CAYMMN010000396.1:0-3358 GCA_964391495.1 uncultured Flavobacteriales bacterium
GGATGCAGGTTTACTTTATCGATAACGAGGAATATTTTCAGCGCAAAATGGTTTTCCGTGACGCGAAGAAGAAATTCTACAAAGACAACGAAGACCGTATGGTCTTTTTCTGTCGCGGGGTTCTGGAAACAGTAAAGAAACTCGGTTGGGCACCGGATGTAATTCATTGCCATGGCTGGATGACTTCCCTGATTCCATTCTTTGTGAAAACAGGGTATAAGGATGAGCCGATGTTTAAGAATTCCCGTGTAGTATATTCAAGCTACCTGCAGGATATGGAAGAAACATTCAGTCCGAACTTCACCAAGAAGTTGAAAATGGACGGTGTTACAGCGGATGACATGAAGCATTACAAAGAACCAACGATGGCAAATATTCATCTTGCCGCGATGAAACTGAGTGATGCTGTAATCAAAGGATGCGATACAAAACACGCTACCGTTGATTCCTGGCTTAAAAAATCAAACAAACCTGTATTAGAATATAAACCCTTTGATGACGAAGGCGCATTTGTGAACGCCTGCTCAGATTTCTACGACGAACTCCTTGAACAGGAACCCGTTCTCCAAGACTAATATGAAGATAGCTTTTCCGGAAGGATCATCCTCCCGAATTTTCCGCAAGAATATCAATTCCAATTTCAACAATTCAGAAAATATTTCCTCTACCAAAACGTGGAGGAAATATTTTTTTCTGCTCTCCCTGTTGGGAGGAATTGTGCTGCAACCCGGCTGCAAAGATCCTGATGAAATCGGACTTGGTGTGATTCCGGCATCGGATACATTAGGTGTTTCCGCCTCTGATACATCCACGGTGTGGACACGTACAGTTTTGGAAGATACTCTTCGATCCGATGAATTATCCCTGCAGTTGTTGGGGAGCGTGAACGACGATGTCTTTGGAAAACATACCGCTTCAATTTATACACACGCTGTTCTTGCCGGAGTTCCGAATTTTGGAGGTATCCGACAGGCCGATTCACTGATTCTGAGTTTATCCTATGCCGGATATTACGGCGACACAACTACTTTACAAAATGTAGAAGTCTTCGAAATGACAGAAGACATGGACATTGACAGCGCCTATTATTCCAATAAAAATTTCAGCTTTGACCCGATTGCTCTCGGTACCCTCGCTATTCGTCCAAAACCAAATACGGAGGTTGTTGTTGCGGGTGATTCAGTTTCACCACAAATGCGAATTCCATTGAGCCTGGCTCTGGCAGACAGCATAATGGCACTTGAAGGTCAATCACAATTATCTACAAGCGATAATTTCAACGCATATTTCAAAGGACTTTACATTCGCACGGACCAGGCAGCAAATCCGAGTTCTGGTTCCATCTCTTATTTTAATTTCTCCAATTCAAAAATGACCCTTTACTATCACAATACCGATTCTGTGGTAAAGAGCTATTCATTTTCACTTGCTGGAGCCCGTGTAAATTCATTTTCACACGATTATACAGGAACTGTTGTCGCTTCTCAGATCGCGGATTCAAACGCGGTTGACTCTCTTGCCTTTTTGCAATCCATGGCGGGGGTAAAAACAAAAATTACATTGCCATTTTTGAAACATTTTGCGGATTCTGGCAGTATTGTAGTAAATAAAGCCCAGTTGGTCCTCACCTCCCAGGCAGGCATTCCTATTCGCTATGGCGTGCCATCGAAATTGCTGTTAGTCGCGATCGATTCCGTAGGGGGATCTTATTTCCCGGTCGATTATTATGAAACAGGAGGGTATTTTGGTGGAAACATCAATTCAGATGGAAGAACCTATACCTTTAACCTGGCGCGTCAAATACAGCGTATTCTCGACGGAAGATTGAGGAACGACGGTTTTTATCTGGTTGTTTCCGGTTCGTCGGTTCAGGCGAATCGTTTGGTGATCGGCAGTGGAAAAAATGCCAGTTACCGGGCAACACTGAAATTATACTATACGCATCTTCCTTAAACTCAGACAGGAGTTTTATTTCTGATCTTTGCAGAGGAATTATCTTAACACAATTCTTATTCTAAAACTATGTGTGGAATCGTAGCTTATATCGGTAAGCGGGATGTTTACCCGATCCTGATCAAAGGCCTTCAACGTCTTGAATATCGTGGTTATGACAGTGCAGGTATCGCGATCCTGAACGGTGATTTGAAAGTTTTCAAAAAAGCCGGAAAGGTTAGTGACCTTCATGCATTCGCGAAAGACAAAGACACTTCCGGTCATATCGGAATGGGACATACCCGTTGGGCTACTCACGGTGAACCGAATGATAAAAATGCTCACCCGCATTATTCTCAAAGTGGCAACTTCGCGATTATCCATAATGGAATCATTGAGAACTATTCCTCTATCAAAGCGGAGCTTACCAAGCGTGGACATATTTTTAAAAGCGACACGGATACAGAAGTATTGGTACACCTGATCGAAGATATCTTCGAACACGGAAATGTTTCTCTGGATGAAGCTGTTCGTCTGGCTCTCGGGGAAGTTATCGGAGCTTATGCGATCGTGGTATTGTCAAAGGATCATCCGAATGAACTGATCTGCGCACGTAAGGGAAGTCCGATCGTGCTTGGAGTAGGTAAAGAAAAAGGCGAATTCTTTGTCGCTTCCGACGCGACTCCGATTATCGAATACACCAACAACGTCATCTATCTCAACGACGGTGAAGTGGCCTATATCAACAACGGTACACTTACGGTGAAGACAATTGAGAATCAGGTTAAGACTCCATACATCCACGAACTTGAAATGAAACTCGAGCAGCTTGAAAAAGGCGGTTATGAGCATTTCATGCTGAAAGAAATTTACGAGCAACCACGTTCCATCTGGGACAGTATGCGTGGACGTATTGATGCCACCAAAGGATTCCTGCGTATGGGAGGAGTTGCTGAATACGAAAATAAATTTGTAAACGCGAAACGTATCCTGATCATCGGTTGCGGAACCTCATGGCATGCAGGTCTGGTTGCTGAATACCTGATTGAAGATCTTGCCCGTATTCCTGTTGAAGTTGAGTACGCGTCCGAATTCCGTTACAGAAATCCGATCATTACCGAAAACGATATTGTCATTCCGATTTCACAATCGGGTGAAACTGCTGATACACTGGCCGCGATTGAACTGGCCAAATCAAAAGGAGCAACCATATTCGGAGTGTGTAACGTTGTAGGAGCATCCATTCCTCGTGCGACCCATGCCGGAGCATATACACATGCCGGTCCGGAAATCGGTGTTGCATCGACTAAGGCTTTCACAGCTCAGGTAACTGTGCTCACGTTGATCGCGCTTCAGATAGCACATTCACGTGGTACCATTACAGATTCACGTTATCATCAGTTGATGAATGAACTGGAAGCGATCC
>CAYMMN010000397.1:0-3355 GCA_964391495.1 uncultured Flavobacteriales bacterium
TGTAAAAAATATTTCTATAAATAGTTGACTAAGCCATAGAATTCAGGGTTAGATTATTGATTGAACCGCTGCTAAATAGTTTCGCTCTGGTCCGACGATTTCTATGTGAAATTTATCTGCTGAAAAGATTATACTTCAAAATGCAGTATATCGCCCTAAACCCGTCTTTCCATCCGATTTTTTTTCCTTCAAGATAGGTACGGCCATAATAGGAAATTCCAACTTCATAAATCCGGATTCCTTTCACGCGCGACATTTTCGCGGTGACCTCCGGCTCAAAACCAAAGCGATTTTCTTTCAGCTTAATATTCTTGATAATTTCCGACCGGAACATCTTGTAGCATGTTTCCATATCGGTAAGATTGAGATTGGTAAAAGCATTCGAGAGTGTCGTCAAAAATTTATTTCCGATGCTGTGCCAGAAAAATAAAATGCGATGAGGCTTTCCGCCCATAAAACGTGAACCGTAGACAACATCCGCGTTGCCATCGAGAATTGGCTTGAGTAAAAGATTGTATTCGTTCGGATCATACTCCAGATCCGCGTCCTGGATGATCAGACAATCACCCTGTGCGAGTTCAATTCCCTTGTGAATGGCGGCACCTTTCCCTTTGTTTATTTCCTGATTGTACAGACGAATATTTGTTTGTCCCTGCTTGCTGATAAAAGATTCTATCGCGCCTTTTGTATCATCGGTCGAGCAATCGTTCACAATAATGATCTCTTTGTTGAGGCCATTGATCAGCGTTACCGCGCAAACACGTTCCAGGATCAGGTGAATGGTTTTCGCCTCATTGTATGCTGGAATGATGATGGAAAGTGTTCTTATGGGTGTTGCATTCATGAGTATGGGTCAGTTTTACTTTGGATCGTAGACTTCGATTTGAAAATCATCAATGTAAACAGGTGCTTCATTGCCACGATACCAGACATAGAACTCAAAGATATCATTTTCATTGTAAGGGAAAGGAGTCATGTATTCCGCGGAGATTTTATTCCATTGGCCCGGAATATATGGTCTCTTTTCGAAATCAAATCCTCTGTATTTGAGATTGTATTTTTTATGCGGCATGTTGATGATCAAAGATGCCGGATCTTTTTGAATATCACCTGAAGAAAAATAATATAGAGAAACCTTCAGCCAGACGTGGTCCTTTTCTGGCTTCACGAGTTTGTTATACGGAATTCTGTACTTCGGCGAAAAACGATACGCGGAATCAAGTTTGAAGGAACGTATTCCACTGTGATGATATACTGAAGAAAACATTTTTTCTGTTACAGCAGGAACAACAGGCTTGTCAAAATTATAATACGCGAGACGATAGGAAGTGTATGCGGTATCATTCAGGAATTTATCTTCTGATTCGAAAGAACGCTTAATTTCCATTAGTTTTTTATCCTCATCACTCACTTTCGTTTTCAGGAATATCTTTTTGTAGTACTTATAAGTCATCCGGTCATCCGGAATGATCCAGTTCAGGAATTGCCAGGTTTGAAACAGGTTGAGGAACACAAAAAAGGAAATGGATAAAAATGTTATGCCTTTTAGCCAGAGTTTTTTACTGCTTATTTCATTTAAAAGATAACCCAGGGGCAGCGCCATGACAGCGTAGGATTCTGAAAAATATCGCATCCCAAAACTTCCGCCATTCCACCATGCCGCCCAGCTGGCGAGTAAGTAAAAGTTCGCTAAAGCATACAAGACAATCGCCGGCTGCAGGTGTTTGTTGTATTTACGCATACGAACCAGCGCAATGATGGTAAAGATCAGAACCGGTGTATAAATCAGGAGACTTTTCTTGAAACTGAACAGTACATTCAGAATGTGTGGTTTCAGAAAATCAAAACCTTCCGTGCGTTGGTAGCTGAAAAAAATCGGAGAGCCTGTAACTTTTGCCCAATAGATAAATTGAGGGAGGAAAACCAAAATACCACAACCAAGCAACAACCACACATGCGACAGGTGATTTTTTATCAGTTGTATTTTCGCTTTTAGGGATTCCTTGTCATAAACGTTCCAGAATAATGGCAGGAGCAGACAAACAATTTCCGAGGGCCGGGAAAGTATCATCCATCCCATCACCAATCCGCCTGCAATCAGGTATTTCTTTTTCGGACCATCATGCCATTTTATGATGCAATACAGTAACACACTGTAAGCGCTGAACAACATAGCATGCGGCTGAAGATAATTGTTGACTGCTTCGCTGTAATAATTCGTACCGAAAGCGGTGATCAGGAGTACAGCTGTAGTGACGGTGTCAGACAAATAACGCAGTAATACTTTTCGGAGAAAAAACCATCCAAGCAGGATGTAAATGAGTACACCTCTTCCGATGAAAAACTGATAAGGAAATGAGAAACCATCCTGTGGATAATTGTGACTTGCCGCGTAAGAATTGGCCATGAAAAAGAATGGCGCGTAGGCATACGCGAACCCGCAGGTATAATTTAGAACATAGTTGCCGTTATCCAGTTGGAAAGCCTGGTAAAAAGTCGGTGATGGTTTGTATTTGCTGTAAAGCGTATCAATGGTCGCTTTGTTCCGGATTCCCGGATCATGATAAATAAATGTCATTGGTAAATACAGGTAATAAGAAGTTACATCAAAGGTGAGTTCTTCTTTGTAATAACTGTATTTTAAACGTGGGAGGGAATAGTGTCCGTATGCTATACCGGCGATGACAACAAACACCGCAACCAGGGAACGCCAGGGAAATTTTGCTGCAGGTTTTTTGGGATCATTCATATTGGCGGAACTCCTTAGTCTTTTTTCTGATCAGGATCAGGAAGATTGGTCTCACGCAAAATGTAAAGGGGTCGGTTACGGATATTTGAACTCATTCGACTGATATATTCCCCGATAATTCCAATGCTGATAAGTTGTACACCACCAATAAAAAGAACCGCGAGCATGAGTGATGCCCAGCCGGGGACATAATTTTTTGTCACAAGTCGCTCATACAAGGCGTAGAGGATGAGTAGAAACGCGATCCCCGAAACGACGAAACCGGTAATGGTCGCGAAACGCAAAGGCAGGTTGGAAAATGATGTAATTCCATCCAGCGCGAAACGCAACATTTTTTTGTAGGTGTATCCGGATGCTCCGGAATGGCGTTCGTCGCGATCGTATTCGATATAGGTCTGACGAAACCCTATCCATGAAATTTGTCCGCGGAGAAATTTTTGTTGCTCCGGCATTTTCTTCAATACATCGATAACTTTTCTGTCGATGATACGAAAGTCGCCGGTGTCAACAGGAATATTGATAGAAGTGATACGTTTGAGTGTGCGGTAAAAAAGTTTCGCGGTGAATTTTTTAAGAAAACTTTCTCCTTCACGTGAGCGGCGTTTG
>CAYMMN010000398.1:0-3347 GCA_964391495.1 uncultured Flavobacteriales bacterium
CGCAAGACTTTCCGCAGTGTACAGCATTTTCGCTTTTACATTAATGCTGGTATTTATCATGATCCTTCCGCGTCTGACCGATTCCCTTCATCCCGGAAACGGTGGTAATCCCGGATTCAGTTCTTATGATCTTGACAACAGAATGCGTACAGTTTTTTATCCTTCCGTGATTGCCTGGTCTTTGCTTGCCGCCTGGATCACAGAGATCCGCGTGAGAATGAAAAGGCTGAAACTGAAAAATGAAAATTGATGCGCTTTTTTCTTTGCACACTATTTACATCATTGATTTTCCCTTTAGGAAAGGTTTATTGTCAGCAACAGTTTCAGGTTAGTTATGGCAATACTTCTGAAACAAATTGTGTTGCGATCGATTATTCCCTCAACGGGGGTTATTTGGTGTTGAATGGTTCAGGCACAAGCGGAAATTCATCTGTACATATTCACAAATTAACGGGTACATTTCAAACAGACTGGTCCGTCGCATTGACGACATCTGATTCCATTCTGGTACCCGTGACCAGTTCTGAGACTATTGACGGCTCAATTATTATCGCTTCAGACGCAGGCAGTCAGAATCAAAATTCCATTCTCCTGGTAAAAATTGACAGCTCCGGTTCACTCATCTGGAGCAGAAAATTTGACCGCACCCAATATGAAGCACCTAAGAACATTTTGCCACTTCCCGATGGATCATTTTATGTTTGTGGAATTTCCAATTACAATTCAGGCAGTACACAGAAAGATATTTTATTGTCTAAAATTTCAGATTCAGGACAGCCATTGTGGTCGCAGATAATCGGAGGAACAAGGGAAGAAGATCCGGCTGCAATCATTCGTACTACTGATGATCAGCTTGCTGTCGCAGGAACCAGTAATAGTTTCAGTAATGGAACAAATTTTTTCCTGTCAAAACTTGACACTGCTGGAAATTACTATTGGTTCATTACATACCCGCTTGGCTTGAACGATACGTGCCGATCACTGCTCCAGACTAATGATGGGGGTTATTTACTTGTAGGAACAGGTGGTAATTCAGGGCAAGATATTCTGATCATGAAGACGGATGCAAACGGCTATCTTCAATTTGCGCGTGCGTTTGATCTTGGCTTTTCTTCCAATGCATTACTGGATGACGGGTTTAAAATATTAAACACTTCTGATGGAGGTATTGCCATCGCCGGGACAACATGCCTGAGCACTAATCCGTCCAGATTTTTATTCCTTATAAAAATGAGTCAGAACCTGGTAACAGAATGGTTTACAAGTTTTGGATTTCAGTATTCAAATAAATTTTCCGGCATTCTTCAAACACCAGACAATGGTTACTTACTTTCAGGGAGCAGAAAAAATAATCTAACCAACAAAATGGAAGGATTGCTGATTAAAACAGATTCACTGGGAGTGAGCAGATGTTTTGAAACTTCATTGAATAAAACGGACATGGTTGTAAATCCGCTTCAATTTTCTGTAGCACCATCCAGTGTTCCGGTAAGTCTTGCACTTCACAGCGATTCGGTCTATCTCAGCGTTTCTACTCTTGATGTTGACACATCATGTTATTTGGTAACCGCTACCATGGAAGAAATATCCTCCAGAGTTCCGGAAATTGAAGTCTATCCAAATCCTATCTTATCTTCGACACAATTGTTCATCTCCCCTTCACCTGAGATTCACGGAATTTGTAGCTGGGAAATGATTGATTTTGCCGGCACTATTGTGAAAAGCGGAGTGTTTAACTCATCAGATTCAGGTCAAAATTTAACAATTGAGACCATCGGGATGAAACCCGGAATTTATTGTATTTCCTTAACTTGCGCTGAGAATAAAGTTCTCCTGCGAAAAAAAGTAATTGTTCTTAATTAAAACACGATATGTTAAAAACAGCCAGGTTCCTAAAAATAATTTTTCTGTTTTTCCTGATTGTGACATCCTTGGCCGCCTCAGCCCAAACTTCAGATGTTGATATGGCAGATCTGATGCGGGAAAACGGCAAAATTTACGTTGTCATCTCAGTTCTCTCTGTTATTCTTGCAGGATTCATCATCAATCTGATCCTCGTTGACCGCCGCCTAAAAAAGCTTGAAAAGCAATCCGGCAAATAATCAGAAAGCACCTTATTTCAAATAAGAGGTACGGAATTACTCCAGTTTTTAATGCTAAATTTGCAAACGAAACCGGATAACCAGATGAAAAAATCACATATCATTGCCATAGTTATCATTGCATTAGCCGTTGCGGCAATTCTCAGTACTGTGGCTGATTCAAGTACTTATGCTTCCTTCAGGGTTGCATTTGAACATCCTTCCAAAACATATCATGTTGTTGGGAAACTTAACAAAGAAAAACCACAGGATTATAATCCACATGCTGACGCGAACCTCTTCTCTTTCTACCTTGTAGATAACGAGGGCGCTGAAAAAAAAGTGGTACTTCAAAAAGCAAAGCCACAGGATTTTGATAAGTCAGAACAGATTGTAGTTGTGGGAAAAGTTCAGGATGATTCCTTTGTCGCTTCCGATGTTCTGATGAAATGTCCTTCCAAGTATAACAATCCAAAGGAAGACATGAAAGCAACCACTTCTTTGCGTTAAGCTTTGTCTTTCTAAAACAATCTTATGGACATAAACTATTTGGGAGAACAGTTGATCTGGGGAAAAGCAGGTCATCTGTTGATTGTGCTTTCATTTACGGCTTCTTTATTATCTTCTATCAGCTATTTCTTTGCACTTCGTACAGGAGAAGATTCATGGAAAAATATTGCCCGTAAATCGTTTGCTTTACATTCCTTTTCCATCATTGGAATTTTCTCCCTGCTCTTTTACCTGATCTTCAATCATCGGTTTGAATATTACTATGTATGGGAACATAGCAATACTGCCATGCCTTTGCGTTACATTCTTTCCTGCTTTTGGGAAGGACAGGAAGGCAGTTTTCTCTTGTGGATGTTCTGGCATGTGGTATTATCATGGATAATAATTTATACCGCCAAAGAATGGGAAAATGGTGTGATGCTAATCATTACCATGGTTCAGGTATTTCTGGCTTCAATGGTCCTTGGTATCGTTGTGCTTGGTTATAAAATCGGGACAAACCCATTTGTATTGCTTCGTGAACATCCGGATTTCGCGAATCTTCCATTCATTAAGATGCCCGATTACCTTTCCAAGATTAAAGATGGAAGAGGTTTGAACCCTTTGCTTCAGAATTACTGGATGACCATCCATCCTCCGACATTATTTCTCGGATTTGCATCAACCGTAGTGCCATTTGCATTCGCGATGGCAGGCCTGATGAGAAAAAAATTCAAAGAGTGGATCACACCTGCCCTCCCATGGACCTTTTTTGCG
>CAYMMN010000399.1:0-3339 GCA_964391495.1 uncultured Flavobacteriales bacterium
CTCTCTGCCATATCGGAAGAGATTCTGTGACCAATAGTTTATTTGACAATACCGGTACCGCCTGTTCTTCTCCGTCTGAATAATTACCTGCAACAGCTGTTACACGATATACAACCGCATTCACACCCTCAGGAATTGTCAACTCCCAACTGATCGCCGAGCTCTCGCCTTTTCGCAGAGAGAAATTTTTCTTTGCCATTGAATTGCTGAACTCCTTATCCAGAGGCTGCATCGTAATGGCGTCAAAAAGTTCGAGTGTTGCCACGCCATTTAAAGAACTGTCCGACAAACTGCTGATTTTAGCCGGGAATACAATCCGATCGCCTTCTCTGAGGAATCGTGGAGCATTTGGTACCACCATCAATTGTTTTTGCGTCACAAGGGTTTTTTCATCCAATGAAAAACGCAAATCTTTGGTATGCGCGAAGGTCATGAACTTCCATCGGGTAAGGGCTTCCGGAGAAGTGAATGAAAAAATAACATCCCCGCTATCATTGGTCAACAGCTGCGGATAAAAGAATGCCGTCTCTGACAGGTTACGACGTACAGACGCCGTTTCGGCCGGTTTAGGTGCATTAACCGGAGGGTAAGCCCTTCCTGTATTCACTGAATCTGCAATAACCGGAGCAGCTAAACTGGCAACAGCCTTTGTCTCCTCCATATTTCCATCCGCCATTACACCTCTGACAGCTGGGGCAACAGAATAAAGACTTTCCAGCTCTTTATACATCCTGCCGGGACCACCACCATAACCAACGGCTGCGTAACCGAACCAATTCAGGTAATCGTAGGTTCTGAATTCATGTTGAATTGGCATCTCAGGTTCTCTTCGATCATACCACTGTGAATGAATCGCTCCAAAACTTCCGCTGCGGAAATTTAAAGTTGTTCCTCTCGTGTTGTAAATAGAAAAACTCCAGGCATTGGGAGCAAAAGCATCAAGGGATGCATCATACATGGAAGCAAGCATCTCGGCACTCACTTTCTCTCCTTTACTGCCGCTGATGTGAATCCTCCACTCTTCTTTTTGTCCGGGTGTTAATTTCGATCGGAATGTTTCATAAGTCAGTTTGAGATCTTTATTTTCCCAGGGAACATTCATGGTTTGGGAATGCAAAAATGCTCTGCCACGTTTTACAAAAGTGAAATGAACAGTAAAATTGCCCCGGTATTCTTCTTTCACGGGAATCATTATTAGCTGCTGACTTCTGTCCAGACTGATCCATTCCCTGCTCAGTATTTTTCCTTTCAATTCAAGTTCATACAACAATTTCACGTCTCGATCGGAGCTTCCAATCAAAATCTGATCAGCATCACCCGGCAAGGCATCATTTTTAAGAATTTTGAACCAGTCCAGTTTTTTAACCGGAATTGATTTAGTCAATGGACTGTATACCATAAAAAACTGCTTCAGATGAACGACCTGTCCATACTGATCCTTCGCATTACCTTCCAAAATAAATTGGCCTTCCGGAAAATCTTTCTTAAATAAATGCACGACGGAATCTTTTGCGGTATTCAATTCACCTTTCCAAATCAACTGTTTCTTTCCCCAGGAATTTTTATCTTCTTCATTCGCATAAACATCGAATGGAAATTTCTCAGCGTATTCTTTTTCCGTTAAGATATGTTTATCCGGTTCATTCCACATCCGACTTCTAAGAATCCGGTCCGGGGTAGCCAGTTCGTAAATTTCAAGCTGAACCATTGCAGGGGTGTACTCCCCCATCAGGTTTTTCGAAAAAACAATAAATGAATCTTTCTTCATTAAATCTACTTCTTCTCCCAGATCAGAACTCAACTCCAGAGCGGAATAGCCCGCATTTAAAAAACTTTCGGTGGATCGTGTCTCGCCATTAATATCGGTAACATCAGCACTTACCTTGTATGTAAAAATCGGATCGTTTTCTCTTGGAATAGACAAATCCGGTTGAAGCTTAAAACTCACCGTAAAATTTCCATTCGCGTCGGTACCGGTTGTTCCGTTCAGTATTTGTTGCTCCGGAACTCTCGGAAACCAATAACACCATCTCGGGTAACGCGCCATGCGAACAACCCTGAATTGAACTTCCGCTCCATCAATGGCCTGACCGGAATACGCTTGCGCTTTTCCAGTGAGGCTCACTTGCTCTCCCAGTCGGTAAGCGTTTTTCAGCGGATCAAATACAACTTCAAACTTTGGTCTTTTGTACTCTTCTATGCGGAAGTAAACACTGCCACTTTTATTCTGTATTCGCATTTGTCCGGTCAAGACTCCCTGAGGAGCTGTGAAAGTTCCATGAAATGTGCCATATTCGGATGTAGTAAATTCCTGATCCTGGATTTTTTGTCCATTGACATCATAAAATGTAACAGTGGTTGCTCTGTTGGTTAAAATCTCCGCCGTTTCATCCCGTCCCTGCACCATCATTCCTTTGAAATGAATAGTCTGTCCGGGTCGATAAATTGCACGATCCGTAAAGAAAAATGTCCGCTCCTGTTTTACCTCGGTGTTTCGTGGAGAAGGATACTGATAAAAATTCTCATCAAGAAACAAATGATCTTCTCCGCGAATTAATTCCAGATTGAAATTTCTATACGATTCTGTTTTTACAGGGATGTTCATTCTGCCATCCGCGTCTGTCATAGTTCGGGCAACTTCCTTTGAGATATATTTACGCGCATTGTAGTTGTATTCCCTTGTTATCACCCTGGCTTCAACATTTGCAAGTGCCTGCCCATTCTCCCTGTCAAAAACATACACTTCAGTAGAACCATTGTCAAGTCTGCGATTAACTGCACTCATTGCACTTATCCTGCATCTGGAATAAGCAATGCTACTTTTGCCGTAAGTAAATTCCTTTTTTGCTGAAATGAGAATTGCATACCTGCCAAGGGGGAGTGCCGGTAATACGGCTTCCACGGAGTGACTTTGCTTATCACTATCCGTTGGTAATTTCAAATTCCATTCTTTTACCGGAACTTCTTTCAGCAAATTTTTTATCCTCCATTCGGGATCTGATTCTGTCTCCTCATTGAGCTCCTGCCCTTTGTTGTCTTTTACTATTCTGAAAAATAATTCATTTATATTCTTATACTCAACCAGAGTACGGAATTCTGAGGCCGGGATATTTACATCTTCCACAGTGAAGGATAATGCAGTTTCATTAATCCGTTTTTTCAATTCTTTACACCGTATACCTCCGTCTGAATAAGGAAAGCGGGAGATCGCTTCATCACACAAAGATTCCGCAAGACGGATTTTCCATTTGTATTTCGCCTCCCGTTTTTCAGAATATTTCCCGCCTTCTTCCAATGCGAGATTAGCCTGTTCATACAAAGCATCCGTACAACCAGGAT
>CAYMMN010000400.1:0-3332 GCA_964391495.1 uncultured Flavobacteriales bacterium
GAAACGGTTCTCAGGGATTTATTTCTCCTGAAGATTCCTTGTTGACCTACACCATACATTTTCAAAATACAGGAACTTACTATGCAAGGAATGTAACACTCACTTTGCAACTTGATCCGGATTTGGATTTGTACAGCTTCAGCCCGCTTGCTTCCAGTCATGCAAATACATTTTCGGTTTCTCCTTCCGGTTTGCTCACGGTGATCTTCAATGGAATTATGCTTCCGGATTCCGGATACAATGAACAGGCGAGTCATGGATTTTTCTCTTTTAAAATTCGTCAGACACCAAATCTTAGTCCTGGTACCACAATTACAGAGGAGGCAAATATTTATTTTGATTTCAACTTACCTGTCCTGACCAACACAGCCATCAATACTATTACCGGAATGGAAGAAATTGTTTCAAATAAATTCCAGCTGAGAGTTCATCCAAATCCTGCTCATGGTGAAATCAGGGTACATTATACTTTGACAAAAAATTCCGCTGTAAAACTCCGGCTTTATGACGTACTTGGAAAATTGCAGGTGGAAACTCTTGAAAACATTAATGGACCGGGCAGCTACAGCAGCCTTATCCGTGTTCCTGAATATTTGAAAGGAGTATTTTTCCTTGAACTGGAATCAAGTGGCAGCACTGAAACCGGTAAAGTGATTATTTATTGATCGGGAAAATGTTGATAACCGGTTTTTATTGATCCTGCGCATTGACCGCTATCAATTACCTTTGCATTCTGATTTTACAAATTAATGATTGACTTTAAATCGCATACACTCAGCAATGGTCTGAAGGTGATTGTCCATGAAGACAATGCAACACCTCTCGTAAATGTCAATATTCTCTACAAAGTGGGAGCCAGGGATGAAGATCCTTCCCGAACAGGTTTCGCTCATTTGTTCGAGCACCTGATGTTCGGTGGTTCCGTCAACATCCCGGATTTTGACGGACCATTACAGGTTGCCGGTGGTGATAACAATGCTTTTACCAATAACGACATCACCAATTATTACGAAACCCTTCCTGCTACAAACATCGAAACTGCTTTCTGGCTGGAAAGTGATCGTATGCTTAGTCTTGCTTTTACAGAGAAAAGTCTGGAAGTGCAAAGAAGCGTGGTGATCGAGGAATTTAAACAGCGCTATCTCAACCAGCCTTATGGAGATGTCTGGCTCTTGCTTCGCCCGCTTGCTTATAAAGTGCATCCTTATCAGTGGGCAACCATCGGTAAAGAAATTTCGCATATCGAAAATGCGACCATGGAAGATGTGAAAGGTTTCTTCTTTCGCTATTACTGTCCTGACAACGCCATCATGACCGTCTCTGGAAATATCAAGGCGGAAAAAGTTTTTGAACTGGCTGAAAAATGGTTCGGAGAGATCAAAAGAAATATCAGTCCGCGCGCACCTTATCCAGTAGAACCACCACAAAAGGAAGCCCGATCACTTACAGTGGAACGTGACATTCCATTTGATTCTGTTTACAAAGCCTATCATTCCTGTTCGCGTCTGGATCCTGAATTTTACGCTGTCGATTTGCTCACGGATATATTGAGCAGAGGTAAATCATCCCGACTTTACAATTCACTGCTTAAGCAGAAAAAACTGTTTACTGAAATCAATGCTTATCAAACAGCCGACTTTGACAAGAGCCTTCTTGTGATCGAAGGTAAATTGGTAAAAGGTGTTAGCATGAAGGAAGCGGAAGCAGCCATTCAGGAGGAAATCAATAAGATCATTTCAGAATTGGTCTCTGTGGATGAGTTGCAAAAAGTGCAGAACAAAGTAGAATCGACAATCGAATTTTCAGAAATGGATCTTGCCAGCCGTTCACTCAATCTGGCTTTTGCGGAATACATGGGTGATGTCAATCTGGTGAATACAGAAATTAAATTGTACCAGAAGGTGACCCGGGAAGATATTCTCAAACAAGCTCAGGAAATATTCAGGGAAGAAAACTGTTCGACCTTGTATTATCTGGCAAAGAAAAAATAATCCTCTCCAATTTATTATCATGACGAATTCTCCCGATAGAAAATCACAACCGGAACTTATTGAAATAGGTGCCGTTGATATACAGGAAGCAAAACCATACAAACTGGACAATGGTGTTCCGGTGTATTATATCAATTCTGGATTTCAGGATCTGGTAAAAGTAGAATTGCTTTTTCTGAACAGAACCTTTGACCCATCCAATGCATTGCTGCATTCCGCTACCAACCGCATGTTGGGAGAGGGTACCTCTAAACACAATGCACAGCAGCTCGCGGATGGAGTGGATTATTATGGAGCTTTTTATGAGACGGAAGAAAACGCGGATTATTGCACCGTCAACTTGTATACATTAAACAAGCATCTTGAATCAACCTTGCCTTATCTGCGGGAAATGATCACCGATGCGGTTTTCCCCGAATCTGAACTCGGTGTTTACAAACAAAATAACAAGCAGCGACTCATTGTAGAAAATGAGAAAGTCGGTTCACTGGCCCGAAGAAAATTCAATGAGATTCTTTTCGGAAATAAACATCCATATGGTTATTATTCTGAGCCATCAGATTTTGATAAACTCAACAGATCAGTTCTTCAGGCGTATCACAAACAGCAATACCTGAGTAATCATTGTGTGATTATTGTTTCAGGAAAGATAGGCGAGGGGACATTGTCAATGCTGAATAAATTTTTTGGAGATAAAAACTGGTCCGGCGATCAGGCAACACCTTTTGCTGTTGCAGAAATGAAATTTACAGGTGATAAAAAACAATTTATCGCGAAAGAAGGAGCTGTTCAAAGCGCGATCCGGATTGGTCGAAGACTCTTCAATCGCAATCATCCGGATTATCCCGGAATGGCTGTTCTAAATACAGTTCTCGGAGGATATTTTGGTTCCCGCCTCATGTCCAATATTCGTGAAGACAAAGGATATACCTATGGAATTGGCTCAGCACTTGTTTCCATGAAACAGGAAGGGTATTTCTTTATTTCTACCGAAGTGGGTGCTGATGTTACGATTCCGGCTTTGACAGAAATTTACAAAGAAATAGACCTCCTCAAGACTGAATTGGTTGATGAGGAAGAACTCGAAATGGTACGCAATTACATGCGCGGTACATTTATAAAAGGAATCGAAAGCGCTTTTCACCTTGCGGATCGATTCCGTTCACTTCATTTGCACGGTCTGGGTTATGATTATTACCAGAAGTATCTGGAGAAAGTCCGTACCATTCAGCCGGAAGAAATCAAGGCTCTGGCCAATAAATACCTTGATTCCAGCATGTTTTACGAATTGGTAGTCGGACGGAAATAATTGCCTCACTCAAGGGGAAAGCGTAAATTTAG
>CAYMMN010000401.1:0-3328 GCA_964391495.1 uncultured Flavobacteriales bacterium
CGTTTGAACTTTGTTAACGAAATGTCAATTATTCAGGAATTGTTAAATTTTATTTTGAATTGAAAATTTTATAACACCACCGTTAGGTTCGTCAGAAACATCCTACTTTTACAAAAATGATTTCCACTACATATATCTCCTCCGCATTGGGCTGGATAGAAATTGCTTCATCGGATGAGGTAATTTGTAAGTTGAGTTTGCTCGATAAAGAACCTGTTCAATCAATTCAGGAGCAACCCTCTCCTGTCATCAAAACCTGTATCGAAGAATTGCATGCATTTTTCGAAGGGAGCCTGACTCAATTCAGTGTTCCTGTTGCACAGGAGGGTACAGTATTTCAGCAAAAAGTTTGGGCGGAACTTTTAAAGATTCCTTTTGGAGAAACGATCAATTATCTTGAACTCAGCCGGCGGATAGGCGATGAAAAGGCAATCCGCGCTGTGGGTACAACAAATGGCAAAAACCAGATCGCGATTATTGTTCCATGTCATCGTGTGATCGGGTCGAATGGTACTTTAACAGGCTATGCAGGCGGACTTTGGAGAAAGCAATGGTTGCTGGAGCATGAAATGAAAATTAAACATGGGGTGAGGATGTTGTTTTAAATTCTCCGCTGATTTCTAAGGTAAAATTTGTGTGTGTTTTTCGCGCAAAGAGCGCAGAGATTCGACGCAAAGAGCGCGAAGGGGCTTGTGAAATAGAAATAAGTAGCATACGCTCAATAAAAAAAGCCCCGTGAGTACGGGGCTTTTTTTGATCGTTAATTATTTGTTCTTAATCAACTTTAATAAATTTTCTGAGTTGTGTCCCATCGCTGCAGGAAACACGCACGCAATAGGTACCGTCCGGCCATTGTGCGGTGTTCAGACGGATATTTTGTTTTCCATTAGCGGCATTCTCCTGATGTTGTTTCCAGACACAATTACCGAGGAGGTCAAGAACCTGGATATCTACTGTGGATCGGTGATCCAGCACAAAACTGAGTGTCGCGGTTTCCTTTACAGGATTCGGGAACACCATCAGCTTGTCGTCTTTTTGAGATTTCGGAGTTTCAGTTTGCACACCGGTAGAAAGCGCAGTGGGTTCTACACGGAAGAATCCCATGGATGTTCCGGCAAGAACAGAACCGAATGCAAGATCCGGAACCAATTCACCGGGTAAGCCACGATAGATATACATAGCTGAATCTGTCAGCGCATTGTACACAAGGATATCTCTTCGGATAGCAGTATAAACACTGTCAGGATACGTTTGGTTGATACACACGGATGTGAATGCGCCTTCTCCGCTTGCATTGATGTTGGTATAGCTTGCACCACCATCGGTAGATTTTACGAAAGCATAATCTGTATTCGAACCGCAGGCAAGATAGAGTGTATCTGTTCCACGCGGGTCAACGGCAAGATCATAGATCGGAAGATTTGTGATGCCCGGATTGTTTGTCGCAGTCGGACCGAAATTGATTTGTGTCCAGGTTGCTCCATCGTCTGTCGATTTCCACAATGTTCCGGGATCAGCCATGCTGCCTGACAAACCTGTACCACAATAGATCACGTTATTTCCATTGACACTACCCATGCCAAGTGATTGTCCGTTGCTGAATCCAACAGGACTCACATTTGTCCAGCTTGCTCCACCATCTGTAGAACGCCAGATATTTCCTTTTCCGCTATGACTGCTATTGTCGCCACCTGTTGTAGCCAGTACAACGGATGAAGAAACAAACAAGAGATCATGCACTGCTGGGTCATCGTTGGCTACATTGTAACCGGATGGATTTACATTTGAGAATCCGGAAACACCGGTAGTTGTCACAGAGAATCCGTTTGAATATCCCGCGATGACATGCAGACTATCATTCGGATCAATCGCGACAGCGGAAACACCTGCATCGTCACCGACATTTGAAATCGGGAATGAACCGTAAGGTGTATTCCATTTATCATATCCTGCAACAGCATCATCGAGATAAGCAGTGGTATATGCAAGTCCTGCACGTGTAGCGATATAGAATGTTCCTTTACTTGCGGTACGCGCGATCTTTTTAATTTGTACAGCTTCCAAACCATAATTCGGAGCGATGTCGAATGGACCCGTAACACCATTTGTACTCACCACTACTCCACGTCCCATAGTACCAACCATTACCTGGTCATTGTCAGGATGCAAAGCACCACCGTTGTTTTGCAACTGGAAAGTTTGCCAAGTGTCTCCCATGTCTGTAGAGATAGCGCTTCCCGGAATGATCATCACCATACCATTTGATTGTGGCATTGACGATACCCAGTTCGGACTGTAGTCCACATCGCTCAGCGGGAAGTTTCCACCCGGACCGGTAAGCAAGGTCCAGGATGTTCCACCATCCAGGGAACGATACATTTGTGTACCACCCATTGCCGGTGCAAGCGCTATTAATGTATCCGCGGTCACCTGACCGGGATGAGTAAAGATCATTGAAAATCCACTCACACCACCGGGAAGAGTTACCGGAGTGAAAGTTGATCCATCGCATTTATAGAGCAGACCTGGATTAGAACCAAATTGTCCGGTTGTATCCACGATACAATAGAATGGATAACCTGTTGATGTGTTTCCGGCTGCAATCGCTTTCACCTGTGAATTTGAACTGATGCCGGCGATGGCAGTTGTTATATCAATCAAATCTGTTGACGGGTTGATTGCTGACGCGCTGTTCACGCGAACAATATATTTTCCCATCAGGCAATACATATAATAATCTGTGAGCGACATACCGGAAACATTCTGACTCTGGTAACCCATCTGACTCATCATGTAACTATCCAAAGCTGTTTGCCATGTGTTACCACCATCAAAACTAATTACTAATGCGTTTAATGTTCCAGCTTCCTGTGATGTCTGAACCGCGACCCAGTTGTTTGTGTTCGTCAATACACGTACAGCACGACCGCCCCATCCTCTGCCACAACCATATTCCAGTGAATCATCCGGAAAGGCACGATGCCAGATTTTGCAGGAGTCATCAGAATAAAATAATGACGCGGGAGAAGAAATAGCCGCGAAGAGACGTTTGTTTGAATAGTTCCAGGTAAGGTCAAGACTTGATCCGCCATAGAGTCCCATATTTTCACGAGTACCTTCAGTGCTTGTAGGAGGACAATTCTGATTACTTCCGCGACCGGAATTAATGTGGATCATCATTGAAGTATCGCTTGCCAATCCGGATGAAGTTGCCAGCAGATGATAATCACCCGGCTGATCAAACTGTACACCATTAAAATACACAAGACCGTTGATCGCGTTCGCGGTTGTTGTTCCGGACAAATTACCCGGACCCTCCAGTTTTGCG
>CAYMMN010000402.1:0-3327 GCA_964391495.1 uncultured Flavobacteriales bacterium
ATCGGATGCAGAAGTTTTCAGCCATACCTTTCCGGATTTTCTAAAAACATCGATATGCAATCCGAGTTTTTCCTGTCCTTGCTTTTCCAATTCAGTAACAGTCATTAATCCATCAATCAAGAGGGTTGAATGTGATTTTATTTCTGAAAAGTCCTTTAACCTTTTGGAGGGATCCAGAAGGTCTTTCGCTGAATATGATTTGTCATCCTTAGGTTTCGATTTGAAAAAATTGAGTTTTAGAAAAGGAAATCTTTTAGCAAATGCTGTTTGAACCTCTTCTATTTTCATTTCAGGTCTGATTTCAATATTCATGGGGATGGAATTTTAATTCTTAATTCTACAAAACGATTAACTCAGATTGGATTTCATTAGAGTAATGATAGATTCAAATTGTCAATTTTAAAATGATAGCCGTCATGGAAAACCTTGAAGAATAACCTGAGACAAATTGTCGCAGACCCTGTCAGATATAGGACAAAATGTTCGTTTAAGGCAGAGAAATAGGTTCTGGACGGTTCTTTGATGGTGAGCGGAAAAATAATGAAGATATGAACTTCAATAATTTCACTATTAAATCTCAGGAAGCCATTCAACAGGCTCAGCAACATACAGAACGTCTGGGTCAGCAAGCGATAGAACCTGTACATCTCATGCTTGGAATGATGGATGTGGATGAAAATGTACTTCCATTCATTCTCAAAAAGGTAAATGTAAATCCGGACCGTATTCAATCTGTAATGAATACCCTTGCAGAAGGATTGCCCAAAATAAGTGGTGGACAGCATTACTTAAGTGATGCAGCCAATAAAGTTGTTCAGCAGGCACTTGCACTGGCGAAAACATTCGGTGACGAATATGTTTCTCTTGAACACATTTTTCTTGCATTGGTCGGATCAAAAGATAAAGCGGGTTTGTTGCTAAGGAACGAAGGTGTAACAGAGAAAGATACCAAAGCGGCTATTCTTGAATTGAGAAAAGGAAATAAAGTGAATAGTGCTACTGCGGAAGATACCTATAACTCTCTAGGTAAATATGCGAAAAACCTGAATGAACTTGCCCGGCAGGGCAAACTTGATCCGGTTATTGGCCGTGATGAAGAAATTCGTCGTGTCCTTCAGATTTTGTCCCGCAGGACTAAGAACAACCCAATTTTAATAGGTGAACCTGGAGTAGGAAAAACCGCTATTGCGGAAGGGCTTGCACACCGTATCATCAATGGAGATGTACCTGAGAATCTAAAAAGCAAGCAAATCTTTTCTCTCGATATGGGTTCCTTGATTGCCGGAGCCAAATACAAAGGGGAATTCGAAGAGCGTTTAAAATCAGTTGTGAAAGAAGTCATCAGTGCTGAGGGCGATATTGTTCTTTTCATTGATGAAATTCATACCCTTGTTGGTGCGGGTGCCGGCGAAGGAGCCATGGATGCAGCGAATATTCTGAAGCCTGCATTGGCGCGTGGAGAATTGAGAGCAATCGGTGCCACCACACTCGGTGAGTATCAAAAGTACATTGAAAAAGACAAAGCACTGGAACGTCGTTTTCAGAAAGTTCAGGTTGAAGAACCAAATACGGAAGATGCGGTTTCCATCTTGCGCGGTCTGAAAGAAAGATATGAAACCCATCATAAAGTACGGATTAAGGATGAAGCTATCATTGCGGCAGTTGAATTGAGTGAGCGTTACATTTCTGATCGATTTCTGCCTGATAAAGCCATTGATCTGATTGATGAGGCAGCTTCCAAATTGAGACTTGAAATTGATTCTGTTCCGGAAGAACTGGATGAAATGAACCGGAGAATCATGCAACTTGAAATTGAAAGGGAAGCAATCAAGCGCGAAAAGGATGATCGTAAACTTGGTGAATTGAATGAAGAGATCAGTAATCTCAACGAACAGCGTGGACAGATAAGGGCGAAATGGGAAAATGAAAAGCAGGTTGTTCAGGGTATTCAAAATATCAAGGAAGCACTTGAAAACTTCAAAGTGGAAGCTGAACAAGCTGAACGTGCGGGTGATTATGGAAAAGTCGCGGAAATCCGTTATGGCCGGGTTCGTGAAGCGGAAACAAAATTGCATGAGCTGGAAAAACAATTGAGTTCAATGCAGTCGGAATCAGCATTGATTAAGGAAGAAGTAGATTCTGAAGATATCGCCGGAGTTGTATCTCGGTGGACAGGTATTCCTGTGACTCGTATGCTTCAGAGTGAACGCGAAAAATTACTTCATCTTGAAGCGGAATTACACAAACGGGTTGTAGGTCAGACAGAAGCCATCGCTGCTCTTGCAGATGCTGTGCGCAGAAGTCGTGCAGGATTGCAGGATTCAAAGAAACCCATTGGTTCCTTTATTTTCCTTGGCACTACTGGAGTTGGTAAAACTGAACTTGCCAAAGCTCTTGCGGAATTTCTCTTTAACGATGAGAATGCCATGACCCGCATCGATATGAGCGAATACCAGGAAAGGCATACTGTGTCACGATTGATTGGAGCACCTCCGGGTTATGTTGGTTATGAAGAAGGTGGTCAGCTGACAGAATCTGTCCGACGTCGGCCCTATTCAGTAGTTCTTTTGGATGAGATTGAAAAGGCGCATCCGGATGTATTCAACATCTTGCTTCAGGTTCTGGATGACGGTCGATTGACTGATAATAAAGGACGCACTGCCAATTTCAAAAATACCATCATCATCATGACTTCGAATATTGGTTCTCATCTGATCCAGGAGAGTTTTGAAGATATGAATGAAATTAATAAAGATGATGTAATCGCGAAGACCAAGAACAAGGTTTACGAACTGCTTAAAAAAACCATTCGACCGGAATTCCTGAACCGTATTGATGAGATCATCATGTTTCAACCGCTCACAAGGGATGAAGTTCGAAATATTGTGGAGTTACAGTTTTCGATCTTACAAAAGATGCTTTTGCAAAACAATATCACCATCACAGCTACAGAACCAGCTATCGATTGGCTGGCTCAGCTTGGTTATGATCCACAGTTCGGTGCACGGCCATTGAAGCGCGTGATGCAGAAAAAAGTACTGAACGAATTGTCAAAACAAATTCTGGCAGGAAATGTTCAAAAGGACGATCACATTGAGCTGGATGTCAATACAAATCACGAGTTCATTTTTCACAATAGCCCGAAATTAGCTGAAATTTGAATTAAACGGATAAGCAAAGAATTCAAGCGACGGAATTATAATTCCGTCGCTTTTCATTTTTACACCATACAGAATCGATGAGTTCCTTATTATCTTTGTCATTCTTTTAAACCTAAATATAACAACAATTAAAAGATTTCTTGCTTTAATCGCTTTGTTCTTGTTT
>CAYMMN010000403.1:0-3319 GCA_964391495.1 uncultured Flavobacteriales bacterium
ACGGGAGATTAAAATAAGGATGTGTTTGAGCCTTGATTTGGATTGAGTGTCCTGCTTTATCTCTCTAAGAAATTTGACATTGGTAAAGAGGACCTTCTTAAATCGCCGGAAATTAAAAAGATGGATAATTACCGGTATCGCCAGGGCGAATAAAGCGAAAAGGAATTCTGGATAGATAAACCGCATTGCTCCAAAGATACGGAATCAAAATTTCTCAGACACACCTAAACCGAACAAGGCGAATTCATATTTTACAGGATCCTTCGGATCCAGTTCTTTTAAAAAATCTGTCAGTTCAGTAGCTGCCTGCCAGTCATTTTGATTTCTGTGAAGGATACCCAGTCTTCGAGCAACTCTCCCTGAGTGAACATCCAAAGGGCAGGTAAGGAGGGAAGGTTTTATGTTTTTCCAGAGTCCAAAATCAACACCTGCTTTGTCCTGCCTTACCATCCATCGCAGAAACATATTGATCCGTTTAGAAGCGGATCCTTTGGCAGGGTCAGCAAAATGTTTCTCTGTACGTTTTGCATGAGGGATGGAACAAAATATATTTCTCCAGGTTGAAATAGCTAATCCAAGGTTACGGGCATCAGTGGGAATGTTTGTATTCATGACTTGTTCAAGCCCACCATTTTTTCTGTAAATTTTTTGAAGATGTAGCATAAAAACCCGACAATCTTCGGAATTAAACGTACGATGTCGAAACAAATTGAATCGTCGAAGGTCTTTCAAAGTAAAATTGAGGACAAAATCATGGGGAGCATCATCCATTAAACGCATCAATTCACGTGCATTCTTGAGGATAACAGGTCTTTGACCCCAGGCAATGGTAGCAGAAAGAAATGCAGAAATTTCAATATCCTCTTTTTTGGAGAAAAGATGAGGAATACTGACTGGATCCAAAGGAATAAAGTCAGGCCTGTTGTACAAGCTGACTTTTTCATCTAAAAATTCCTTTAATTCTGCCTTTTGAAGCGCTTTCATTCAAAGGCAAAAATAGTGACTCCATGCCTCTTTTCAGAAGACAAATAATATTGCAGCCAATGAACAAATAAAAACCAGAATCAGGTCAAGGATTGCGTACTTGAATTTTGCGATAAACATGGTGCTGATTTTTATGAGATTAAATTTTTGGTTGATATTCTTTTCTTTTGTCTGATTTGTCCTTCACAAGGCGCTTCGCAGTGCGCCTTGCTACGGACAACAGCCCAAGCACGTTCAGGCCGAAATAGGTTGGCGGCGTTTTTTGAATTCGCCTCCATAAACTACGGACATGACCTGGTTCATCTGCTCCAATAATTCTTTTTCGTTATGCTGTAATACAGCGGATTCCTTTCGATCGCCGAAAACTAGGTTCAACGAGTGTTTCGCAGACACTGTTGAATTACGGTTATAGATAATTTCCATATACTGGATGATTAATGTTGTAAAAGAGAGGTAATCTGTTGAATTTCAGTCTTAGTTGTAGATGAAATCCTTAAGTTGGAATACATCAAGTGGCTTCACTAGGTAACGAACTACGCTTGGGTTCATCAACACTTTGTGTTTAGTGTCCTGATCAAGAGCAGTGGTAGTCACAACAATTTTGCATTTGCTGCGGATAAAGTCGGAGAGTTTATTGAATTCCTCGAGGAAACGGAAGCCACCATCATTTGGCATATCCAGGTTCAAAAAAATCAATTCCGGGACATCGCTGAGACGAGTCACATTATTAAGGAAATTGATCACCTCATCCTGGCTCAGTTGTTTTTTAACTTCTTTAGCCACATGCAGAGCATTCAGGATTGTTTCGCTGATAAACAGGTCCACATCACTGCTATCCACAATGATTACTTTATTGAATCTTGGTTCTGGTTTTGCTTCGCTGTAAGCAATTTCCTTGTAGGCTCTGGTCGATTTCATGGTCGTAAGAATTAGTGTTTCAGATTAGTGAGTCAAAAGTACCCCCACGACCGTCCCAAAAAAAGGGACAAAATGAAAATAAATAGACATTCGGTCTGGTCATGGATTATGACCCCGAATGTCTATTATTCAAGTAATTTAGCGTTTTTTGTAAATTAGTGTGTTAAGTCATTTTCTTTCAATAAAATCAATATGATAACTTATATATTATTGAATATGAATGATATATATAATATTTTAAGATTAAACTTGGAGTATTAAAAAAATACCCCAATATTTACATTATGGGACATATCAGTTAGTTGACTTTGGGTCAACAGGTTGAATTATCACCATGTCATCTAGTGAACCACCGGTTTCTACATACTGATACAATGCTGCGTCACCACCCAGTTGATTATAATTGCTGTTTGATTGTGCCTTGGTTACTACATCCTGGTTAACCTTTATTTTTCCTGATCCGGAATCATATGTGATACCGAATGCCATTAAGATGCTGATTAAGAGTTCTAACATATTTCGCAGTTTTTATGGGGTTTGAATAAGTCAAAACTATACCCATATGACCCCAGCAATGGACGATTTTCGGCGATTACCTTACAATGAAAGGAATAGACAGATTTTTAATATAAATCATGATTAAACTCAATTCACTAAAAAACCTGATTTCCAAACTGAATGATGAGGAGTATACTTCAGTAATCAATTTTTTAAAATTCAACTCTCCACAAACAGGCCGGGCAAACTTGAAAAGTGTTTTGTTGGTTGAAATAGCCAAAGACAAACAGGCATATACATCTAATGAAATTCAAAAAACTATTTATGGCAATGTTAATCATGTTGCATTTAATAAACTCGTGAACAGGGTTTATACAAAAGTGCTTGATGTGATTATTCTTGATTCTAATTTGTACAATGGTAAATATTCAAGCAGGAATAAAGTTGTATTTGAACTGCGGAAAAAAGTTTTACAGGTAGATCTTTTGATTCTAAAAGGAATTCGTGAAAATATTGAAAGAGAGATAGACTATATCATTCATAAATCAAGAACATTTGAAATATATGATGTCCTGATTCAAGCGCTCTATTCAAAACAGAGATTTTTGACCTTACAAAACAATCCCAAAAAAGCAGGTCAAATCAAGAATAGTATATTAGAAGCAGAAAGATGTTGGACTGCTTTTAATTCTTCTCAAGCAATTTTCAATTCAATTTCAAGTAAAATAAATTCTTCAACGGGTGATAGGAATTTTGAATTGGAATTGAACTCGGCGGTTCAGACATTAAAGGATAGCTATGATCAAACAAAATCTCCCACTATACTATATTATTACTTGTTTCTTGCAACCGAAATTTCGCAAAGAAAAAAGGAATTTCGAAAAGCTTCATCATATTTGGAAGCGCTTTTAAGAAATGT
>CAYMMN010000404.1:0-3319 GCA_964391495.1 uncultured Flavobacteriales bacterium
ATGTTTCAAGGCTATTTCGATGTCTCAGAACGATATAATAGGCTTGCAACAGAGCCGGTTGAGGGAAATATGCCGGAGCCAAACCATTCACAGAAAGAAGTGCTTTACTGGTATACTGAATGGTGTGCGGAATCGCGGAAGATGCAAGACAAACTGTAAGCGTATCAGAAATGGTGTCGTTTGGATTTATACTCGCCACCATATGTCTGTTGCTTGTATAAAAACCTTCAAGGAAGGCCTTGATATTTAAAGCATAGGCAAATGGCTCTGTTGCGAACACATACTGAGCACACGATTGTGTATTACCGGAAGCATTGTAAGGTTCAATTCTCCAGTAATAAGTATATCCTAAATTGAGATTTCCACTGAAAACACTTGTATCAGTTACATTAGCCAGAACATGAACAGCAGGATTCAATGTATCTAAATAAACAATATAGCCATTGGCATTTGGTGTAGGATTCCACCGGATCTGAATCCCTGAAGAGGGTACATTGGTGGTCGCATTTGCAGGCAATTGCAAAGTAGGACATACTGGTTTTGGCGAAGTAATACAAATTGTAAAATTACCACTACCACCTCCTGCAGCCGCATGATAAACACGAATGAAGTACGTCTGACCGAGCGTGAGTCCATTCGCAGAAATCGTTTCAAGTTGGCCTGTACTTGTATTGTTGAGACAGGACATAGCAGTTAAACTTCCGCAACTTCCACTGAATAATTGAACCACTGCATTAAATCCAGCTCCACTTTGAACATTAATATTTAGATTCCTGTTTGTCGCGACAAATTTGTACCAGACATCATCATCCGGATTTGTTCCTACAGCAAAACATGAAGGAATTGAAGCAGATGCAGTTGCTCCAACTGTTTGAGTTCCTATTACAGCATTACAATTTTCTTTTACTGCAAGAGAAATTGCGTTGGCACATTCATCATTGGATGGTGGCAGGGGAGTCGCGCTTACGCAGATTGAAAACTGTCCGGATGAATTTCCGGAGCCGACTCCCTTATGGTATACCCTGATGTAATAATCCAAAGTTGGCACAAGTGATGTGGTCGAAACAGTTTCAAATGCTCCTGTGCCGGTTGCATCGGTACAACTCATGAAGTTAAAGGATGAATTATATAATTGGATAACCGGATCAAAACCACCAGAACCCGCAACTTTGATTGTCGTATTTGAATTAGTTGCTGTAAAACTGAACCAGACATCATCATCAGCAGTACTTCCTGCACATGCTGCCTGGCCACTTGGAGTTGCATTCAGAGTGGTAAAATATGTACCACACAATTCGATACATGGACTAGCATTTGAAGGAAGCGGAATTGCTGATTGAGGCTCATCATTAACCGGAGGGCCGAGGATAAATGGCTGTGGTGAGTTATTTCCGGCACTGAACATCAAACTGGAATTACACACCGGAACAAAATTCAAATTATCTGATGGAATCAAATCAAATGAAGCGCTGTTAGCAGTCTGCTGGGAAAACAATTCTCCAGGTTGTAAAACCGGACTCAGGTAAAGAGCATTCATTCCACATGAATAGGAGTAAAGATGTGTCGATGTTCCATTAAATCCTTCCATTGTTCCGTAAACAAATTCAATCTGGTTGCTGCCTTCGTAAAGTGTCAATTGGAAATTCAGATTAGGTCCTGCATTTTGATACGATTCCATTACGGTCCATTCCACTGTTAGTATTCTGCTTCCTGCAATACCACTGGTCTGATACCTTATACAACTGGTCAGTCCGGCAAGAGTGTTTGGATTTCCCTGACAAACCAGATCTTCATAAAAAGGAGCAATAATAAGTGGAGAAAGAGTAGAGCCGGTCGCGCTCAGGTTTGCGTTAATATAATTGTAAGGCGTATTACTTCCGCCTCCAGTTGCTGTCGTTGCGGTATTGAATGTAATAAATCCATTAGTCGAAACCAGAAAGTTTGAAAATGTTGCACCTTCATAGCCGAAACCAAAACCAATTGGAATAGAAGTACTGAGATTATCATCGGTATTGGTACCATTTTTCCAGGTGCTGACCGAAGTACCGCTACCACTGATGGAAGTGAAGGTGATGCCGTTTGTCCAGAATGGAACAAAATCCAATAATGTACCTGTTTGGAACTGATTTATGGAGCAACCTGTTGCAGGACCTACTACATTTCGAGGTTCAATGCGATAATAATAGGTCGTATTCCATGAAAGTACTCCGGGGGCATAAGTAGTTGCTCCCTGATTTGAAGAAACTAAAGGAAGGGAAACCGGATTGGTTCCAAAATATACATCATATCCACTGGGGCTACCACCGCCATTTGCCCAGCTGATTGCATTAAAGTCAGGTGCAAGACCTGTTGCTCCATTTGCCGGATACAGACTGATTGCACAGTTAGGAACTGAAGTAGGAACCGGAGGAGTAAATTTATAGTTACGCGCAGTTGCAACGGCAACTGTATTGTTATTAATTTCTGTCAGACTCTTGGTACTACTGGAGGCATTAATACAAAAGAAATCTGTTGGGCTGGTAGCCATTCCAATTGTATAGCCTCCGGTGAGTGAATTTGCCACAAAACCAGAACCATAAACAAATTGAACCATTTTCGTATTCTCAAACAACCAAACCTGGAATTTTACATTGGCATTTCCGGAGATATTTTTTGGTACTGTCAGGTTCCATTCAACAGTAAGTTTACGATTTGGTGAAGTACCTGTAGTCTTGAAATGTACAATTCCATTTACACCTGTACTCAGGTCATCCCAATATGGACAGATTTTCGGGAAATCAGAGGCCGCGGTGAGGACATTAGATCCTGTATTTGAAACTGCAGTACTTCCCAGGCGCATTAATCCATTACTGTTTACAGAGAACTGAGAGTAAGTAACACCTGCAAAAGGAAATGAAAATCCGATGTTCTGAACAGAAGAGGCTATATCATCGTTTGAGGAAAAAATCAATAATGATGTTCCGGAGGTCATGTCATCAAGTGCAGGAGCACCGGATGTACTTAATGTGTAATCACTGATTTGAGCATAAGAAGCAGTGGTAGTTAATACCAGGGCGAAGAAACAAACAATTGGCATTACCAATCTCAGGTAGTATTTATTCATCACAGGACTTAATTAATTTAAGGAATACTGACCATCACCAAATTCACTTCCGGAAAATTGATTGCATTGAAAAATATGTAAGAGGCCGGAACTTAACTTTAATGAAGAAGAATTCAGGGAAGAGAGAAATCCCTTACCTTCTCATTAACAAATGTAAGCAATTCCTCATCAAGGATCAAGGTAAATTTGTGTGAATATTATTTTACAGGAAAAAGT
>CAYMMN010000405.1:0-3315 GCA_964391495.1 uncultured Flavobacteriales bacterium
ATCCCGTTCCAACATATCCTTTTCCTCCAACACTGAATCCTGCCGCGCTTTCACGAAGTCCTCCCGGGAAATTTGTTTTTGCTGTCCAGGTGTTGCCTGTGGCATCATACTCCCACAATTGAGCAGATGGAGCTCCGGTAGAACCGGTACATACATAGGCTTTTCCTGCAATAACAAATGTTACACAACCAAATCGTCCTGTTGCAGGGAAGTCGGCTTTTTGAGACCATGAATTTGAAACCGGGTCATAAGCATACAAATCTGTTTCACCCTGCCCGGTCCCAAGCAATCCAAGTCCGGTATAACCTAATCCATTAATAGCAAAAGAAACAGCTCCTCTCCTGGGTGTGCCGGGGAAATCAGGAATTTGAAGCCAACTAAGTTGAGCCATTGACAACAAAGAGCAACACATTAAAAAGCTAATCAGTGTAAATTTTTTCATAGCGTGTGGGATTTTAAACAAATTAAATAAAAAAAATATGACTAATTCACTTTCATTAATGAAAAACAGATGAATAAGATGTTAAAATTCAAAAGGTTCTGAAGGTCTAGAATCCAATTAAATCAAGGTTGAAGGACCATTAAAGGATTATTCTGCTTAAATTATCGGATATTTACATCATCTTATAGAAGGACAGAATCCAGTACAAATACACACTATTGAATTCAATTATGAGGAAATTTATTTCATACATTTTTGTTTTTGTTCTCTTCCCTGTGATTAGTTTAATCGCGCAGACCTCTTCATTTCCGACTTACGATAGTGATCTGCTTCCGGCAGAATTCTTCAAAGGAAGGAGGGAAGCTGTTAGAGAAAATATGCCTGATTCTTCAATGTGTATATTATTCGCTGCTCCTGAAAGAAATCGATCCAATGATGTAGATTATACATTCCATCAGGACCCTAATTTTTATTACCTCACAGGAATTACAGAAGCAAACTCATTACTGCTCTTATTCAAAAATATTCAAATTATTAATGGAGAAAAAACCAATGAGATTTTATTCGTCCCCGATAAAATCGTACAAAAAGAAATATGGAACGGCAGAAATGCGGGTACTATTGATGCCAGTCGGATCTCAGGAATTCAATTCGTAAAAACAACTTCCGAATTCCAGAATTTACCCGTTCCTTATTCTGCAATGCAAAGAATATTCCGATTGCGTTTTCCAAAAGGAATGATTGATGATAAAAAATCAGAAACAGATTTGTACAGCCTGGTAGAACAATTCAAATTAAATTCTTCTTATCCAAACTCTGCAGATGATGATTTCAAACTGGCAAAAATTCTATCGGCACTCCGCGCGATTAAACAGAAAGAAGAAATTAATCTGATTCAAAAATCAATATCCATCACCTGCAAAGGTCATCTCGAAATGATGCGTGCCCTGGAGCCCGGTAATTCAGAATACAGTATTCAGGCTGTTGGCGAATATGTTTTCAAATCCTCAGGTGCGGAAACAGTAGGCTATCCAAGTATCTGTGGAGGAGGAGAAAACTCTTGTATCCTCCATTATGAAACGAATCGAAAACCACTCAAAGCTGGAGAACTTGTACTTCTTGATATGGGAGCTGAATACCATGGTTATTCAGCAGATGTGACCAGGACCTTGCCGGTGACTGGAAAATTCACAGAAGAACAAAAGTTGATCTATGATCTTGTCTATCGTGCGCAGGAGGATGCTTTTCTGGCTTGCCGACCAGGAAATAAATTCAGAGACCCGCACATCAAAGCAATGAATGTGATTTCAGCGGGACTCATTCAACTCGGTATCATTTCAAGCGCAGATGAAGCTTCAAAATATTTCATGCACAATACCTCACATTACCTGGGACTGGATGTCCATGATGTGGGCCCTTATTCTGATCTGACCCCGGGAAACCTGATCACCATTGAACCCGGAATTTATATCCCGGAGGGAAGTCCATGTGACCAAAAATGGTGGAACATCGGAATACGGTTGGAAGAAGATGTACTTATCACTGAAGCTGAGCCGAATATCCTTTCCGGAAATTTACCCCGAAAATGGCAGGATGTTGAGAAAGAAATGCAGGAAAAGTCCTTTTTTAACAAATAATGGCTGAAAACATCCTGTTTTCTGGCTAATAAATTTGGAATCAGTAGATATTTTGGTATATTTGCAGCCCTCGAAAATAGGTCTGAGACCTGCCCATTAAAAAAACCGAATTATCATGGCAAAGAAAGGTAACCGCGTACAAGTTATCATGGAATGTACCGAACACAAGGCAAGCGGAATGCCTGGTACTTCACGCTATATCACCACAAAAAACAAAAAGAACACAACGGAACGTCTCGAGTTGAAAAAATTCAACCCGATTCTTAAGAAAATGACCGTTCACAAAGAGATCAAATAATTTTTGATTACTCAAAGTTCTTCCAACACATTAAATAATTTAAGTCATGGCAAAGAAAGTAGTTGCAACCCTTAAATCCGGAAAAGGAAAAGAGTTTTCCAAAGTGATCAAGATGATCAAAAATCCTCAAACCGGTGCTTACCAGTTTAAGGAAGAAGTTGTTCATAACGATCACGTAAAAGATTTTCTGAAAGAGAAATAATCTGTTGCATCAATAATATTTATTGAGCTTCTTTCCTGTTGAAAGAAGCTTTTTTTATTTAAAAGAATGTTTAGCCTGAAAGCGAAATACATTCATTTATAAGTAAAGTATAAGGAGATAAAATTCTTATGGGTTTATTTAATTTCTTCTCAAAGGAAAAAAAAGAAAGTCTTGATAAAGGACTGGAAAAGACTAAAACCAGTTTGTTCTCCAGACTGGCTAAAGCGGTTGTTGGTAAGTCTACAGTAGATGCAGAAGTGCTTGACAACCTCGAAGAAATCCTGGTGTCATCCGATATTGGTGTAAATACTACACTGAAAATAATTCAACGCCTGGAAGCTCGTGTTTCAAGAGACAAATACGTTGGCACAGATGAATTGAATAATCTGCTGAAAGATGAAATTGCAGGGCTCCTGGCCGAAAACAATACTCTCGATGCGACTGATTTTGTCCTCCCTGAACACAATGGACTTCCTCATGTAATTATGGTTGTTGGTGTCAATGGTGTTGGAAAAACAACAACCATTGGAAAACTCGCTTACCAATTCAAGAAAGCAGGAAAAAAAGTAATGCTTGGTGCCGCGGATACCTTTAGAGCCGCTGCGGTGGATCAATTGGATATCTGGAGCAAACGTGTAGATGTTCCCATCATTAAACAAGCCATGGGCTCAGATCCGGCATCCGTTGCATTTGATGCAGTACAGTCGGCGGTTGCGCAGAAAGTGGATGTTGTGAT
>CAYMMN010000406.1:0-3285 GCA_964391495.1 uncultured Flavobacteriales bacterium
CCCCATTCATTGGCGGAGCAATTTTCGTTACACACACTTTCACTGCGTCGATGCGTGGAATGGTTTTTAAAAGTGAATCCGCGATTCTTTTTCCAACATGCTCGATGAGCTTTGAAGGGATTGCCATTTCCTTTTTTACAATTTCAAACACATCACAATAATCAACAGTAAGATTCAGGTTGTCAGTCTTTGCTGCTTCGGAAAAATCAGTTTCAATCGTGAGGTCTACAGAATATTGGCCACCAATTTTTGTTTCCTCCGGAAGGCATCCATGATAGGCGTAGACGCGTATGTTATGAAGTTGAATTTGCATGTGTTTTTTTTTCTCGCAAAGACGCAAAGGACGCAAAGTTTTCTCTGCGAACTTTGCGCCTTTGCGTGAAATCTTTATTATTCAAATGTAACTGCCGACTGCTGCTTTGCCCAGGAGTCTTTTAAAGCTACAGTGCGATTGAAAACCAATTTGCCGGGACGGCTGTCTTTGTCAGTGCAGAAATATCCTTTGCGGATAAACTGAAACTTATCTCCCGGTACAGTGGTCGCAAGTGATGGTTCCGCTTTTGCTCTGGCTATAACCTGCAAACTGTTTGGATTCATGTATTCCTTGAAATCGCCTTCTTCACTTGCCGGATTTTCTACACGGAACAAACGATCGTACACACGCACCTCCACATCAATCGCGTCAGGAATACTCACCCAGTGAATTGTTCCTTTTACATTGATACCGCTCGTATCGCTGCCGCTTTTACTTTCCGGAATGTAGGTGCAACGGATTTCTGTGATGTTGCCATCATCGTCCTTGTCGTAACTTTCACACTGAATGATGTAAGCGTGTTTCAAACGCACTTTCAAACCGGGACCAAGACGGAAGAATTTTTTCTCCGGATTTTCCTTGAAGTCTTCACGTTCAATCCACAACTCACGACTGAAAGGCAAATCTCTTTCACCGCCTTTATCTTCACGCTCGGGGTTGTTTTCACCTTTCAGAATTTCGGATTTCCCTTCCGGATAATTGGTAATCACCAATTTCACCGGATCCATCACCACCATCACACGGTTGGCGATTTTGTTCAGGTCTTCACGCACACAAAATTCCAGCATGCTTACATCGATAACATGTTCTCTGCGTGCAACACCAATCATGTCGCAAAAGCGACGGATGCTTTCGGGTGTATAGCCACGCCTCCGCATACCGCTGATGGTTGGCATGCGCGGATCATCCCAGCCGCTCACATGATTTTCTTTTACCAATTGTAAAAGTTTTCGCTTGCTCATCACTGTATAATTCAGGTTGAGTCGCGCGAATTCATACTGATGACTTGGGAAAATTCCCAGTTGTTCAATGAACCACTCATATAAGGGGCGATGCACTTCAAATTCCAACGTACAGATCGAATGTGTGATCTGTTCAATGGAATCGCTTTGTCCGTGCGCGTAATCGTACATCGGGTAGATACACCATGCATCTCCGGTGCGGTGATGCGGCGTGTGTTTAATGCGATACATGATCGGATCACGCATGTGCATGTTGGGAGAAGCCATGTCCACTTTCGCGCGCAACACTTTTTCTCCGTCCCTGAATTCACCTTTACGCATTCGTTCAAACAAATCAAGATTCTCTTCTGTGCTACGGCTTTTGTACGGACTGTCTTTTCCGGGCACTGTCGGACTGCCTTTCAGTGCGGCAATTTCTTCGGGAGTAGAATCATCTACATATGCCAATCCTTTTTTGATCAGCTCAACAGCAAAATCATAGAGCTTCGGAAAATAATCAGAAGCATAAAATTCATTCGCCCACTGAAAACCCAGCCACTGAATATCGGCTTTGATACTTTCAACGTATTCAGTTTCTTCCTTCTCAGGATTGGTATCATCGAAACGAAGATTCGTCAGGCCATTGAATTCTTTGGCAAGACCAAAATTCAAACAAATACTTTTTGCATGTCCGATATGCAGGTATCCATTCGGCTCCGGTGGGAATCGCGTGAGTACGCGTCCATTGTGTTTTCCACTCTTTATGTCTTCCCGGATAATTTCTTCTAAAAAATTCGGACCTTTTTCTGTGCTCATAATCTATCTTTCCCTTCGCGTTCTTTGCGTCTTTGCGTGAAATTTTTTCTCGCAAAGACGCAAAGGGCGCAAAGATTTAGGCGTGTGTTTGTAATGTGTTTAATGCTTTATTGATTCTTCCAACGATCTCATCACGGCCAAGTAATTCAACCATGCTGAAGAGATGTAATCCTCCACCCTGTCCGCTTACCATGACGCGGAACAACTGCAGGAGTTCGTTCGGTTTACGCTGGACTTTTTCGGCGACTGATTTAAACGTTGCTTCTGCCTCCGCTTCGTTCCATGTGGATGCTGATTTATAAGCATTGGTCAGCTGGACAAAGAAATCCGCAAGTTCAGGTTTCCATCGTTTGGTGATCACTTGTTCATCGTATGTGATTGGAGCTTCAAACAAATAGGAACCAATCTCCAACATCTCGGATTCAAAATGAACGCGTTCTTTCATCAGTCTGACTGCATGTAAGAGGAAAGCATCCTGCATCCTGTGATCATTGTCAGCGAAATGATATTTTGCTTTCACTGCAAGCTTCAGGTGAGCGGCCAATGCCGCATCAGGTTGCTGTCGCAGATATTGTTCGTTGAACCATTTCGTTTTTTCAGGATCGAATTTCGCTCCGCTCTTACTCACCCTTTCCAGGGAAAATGCCTGAATCAATTCTTCCATTGTAAACAATTCCTTGTCGTCGCTCGGATGCCAGCCCAGAAGGGAGAGCATGTTCACAAACGCTGCAGGGATATAACCTTTCTCACGATAACCGGAAGAAAGTTCTTTGGTTTCAGGATCTGTCCAGTTGAGTGGAAAAACCGGAAAGCCGAGTCTGTCGCCATCACGTTTACTGAGTTTACCATTACCATCCGGTTTTAACAACAAAGGAAGATGCGCGAATTGTGGCATTACATTTTCCCATCCCAAATAACGGTACAGTAAAACATGCAGTGGAGCTGATGGCAGCCACTCTTCACCACGAATCACATGAGTGATTTTCATGAGGTAATCGTCCACAACATTGGCCAGGTGATAGGTTGGCATTCCGTCGCTCTTGAATAATACTTTATCATCCATTTGTGATGTATGCACTTTCACTTCACCACGGATAATGTCTGTCAGATGCACTTCTTCATCGCCCGGTACTTTCAGACGAATGACATAATGTGTTCCTTCAGATAATAATTTTTCAGTCTCGGCAGCAGAGAGCGTAAGAGAGTTTTTCAGAT
>CAYMMN010000407.1:0-3276 GCA_964391495.1 uncultured Flavobacteriales bacterium
GCAGTGACCTGTGTAGGGGCAGTAATCGTTACGGAAGCTGTACCGGTACAATTGGTATTATCAGTTACAGTAACAGTGTAAGTTCCGGGAGCAAGGTTAGTTGCGGTAGCAGCACTTCCGCCGGTAGGAGCCCACGAATATGTATAAACTCCGGATCCACCTGAAGGATTCGCAACAGCAGATCCATTGGCACCTCCGAAACAACTTACGTTGGTCGGTGTGACCGTCGCTGTAACCGGTGTTGGTTGAGTGACGGTGAAAACATGTGTGCCGGTACAACCATTAGCATCAGTAACGGTAACCGTGTAATTCCCCGGAGCAACGTTATTGACCGTTGCACCTGATCCGACATTTGGATTCCACGCATAGGTATACGGACCGGTACCTCCGGCTCCCGCGGCAGTGATTGAACCGGTATTTGCACCACTGCATGATGGGTTGATTACAGTTCCATTTGCTGTAACTGCAGTTGGAGGTGCAATGGTTACTGATTCAGAAGCGGTACATCCGGCATCATCCGTCACAGTAACAGTATATGTTCCTGCGGCAAGGTTACTAATCGTATTCGATCCGTTGACATTATTTGCTGTTTGGATAATCGTTCCTCCACCATTTCTCCAGATATAATTCCATGGAGCAATTCCCTGTCCGGTGGCCGTAGCCGTAGCAGTTCCGCCTGGGCAAAGGATTGGAGTGTTGGTGATTTGAGGAGGAGTACAACAGGCAAGTTGAGCAAAGAACTGAATGATCGGGTCACCGCTACATGCATAAGAAGTCCATGAACCCGTTTCACCATCACCATAAGTATCAATCGAAATGTTCAGACTCGCACCCGGAATACACTGATTGGGAGGGAGAGTTGTAACTGACCAACAAAAAGTCCAGTCGCATTGATTGGCCGGATTATAATCTCCGAAATTATTTCCTGGATTATTATCCGCAACCCCTGAGGCACTTCCAGCTGAAGTTTCAAAAAAGAATCCGGGTCCAACGGTGAGACCTGTTGCAGAACTGGTAAAGGTGTTATTGTACCAACTCCATGTCCCTGGTGTTAAACTCGCATTACAGGTAGTAGCCGGTGTAGCGGTAACTGAATTTAATACCCATCCTGCCCCGAAAGAGGGAATAACTGAGTGTAGCCAATTACTTGATGTCTGATTATAATCTGTAATTGAATAACAGAAATTGACAGTTTGTCCGGCTTGATAGGTTCCATTTACAGGAGGAGGATTTACAGTCAGATTACTTTGAATCACACAGCCGGAGCAATCAAAATTATTTTGTAGTGTTAATGTAAAGTTACACTGGTCGTTCAGTGATCCGCCACTCACTTGTAAAAAGTACTGGCCGGGCTGCAAACTACCAAACGTGGTATTCAATGATCCGTTGGCCCCGATTCCACATCCTCGTGGGACGAGATTGTTACAGCCGCTTCCTGAATACAAGCCGACTTCAGGAGTCTGTAGTCCGGCAATATTCACAATCAAAGTTGGACCAGTAATCGAAAAGGAATACCATACATCTGCTGCAGGACTTGCCATATTTCCGGCAGGCTGACAACCCAACATCGAAGTGTAGGGTGTTTCCGCTGTCGCACACAGATTTGTTGTATTCAGACTAAAAGGGTTTCCAATTCCGGTTGGACAAGCAGACGGAATAGGTAACAATCCCAGATTTTGAGCACCACTACATGCGTCATTTGCCGGAGCAGGACCACCATTACAAACAGAACCACAAGGACCGCCTCCGCATGCAACACAACTTACTGTTGCTGACCAACCGGTTCCTTTGATGGAACCATCAGAAGTGAATTCAATGGTAAGGCAACCGCTGGTTCCTGTCACAACACCCGGATTGGTTGTACCACTGTAGGTTCCGATAACAGGAGATGAAGTATTTGGACCATTGTAAATGACCATTTGATCAAAAAGGGGTTCCGTATCGAATGATGTAAAAGTCAACCGAACACATTGACCGGAAGTGCTTGAACAAAATGTCATTACACTACTTTCGTTGTTCCCGTATTGTCCGTTGTTTCCGCCACTATCGTAAAATGTACCTGAACAGGTCGATACATTGGAAGTTCCCATGTTATAGGTTTGAGAAAAACCGACGCTGCTAAGGCAAACAATTAACGTGGTGAGGACAAGTAGTTGTTTGATCATGCTTATTGTTTTAATTTCAAGAAAAATGTTTCATACAGGTTATAAGAGGGGGCAAATGCTATTTGTTCAAATAAAGAAAGTGATTTGATGCTTATGAATTTTGTAGTATTCGTGAATACAATTGTGGATTAGAATGAGTTTTGAACAGTTGTTTTTCATCACGGAATTCTAAAATCAGAATTTCCGGTGTTTATCATCGAAATTTAAGCAAAAACGAGCTAATTTCCTAATTTTTTGGTCCAGTGTTTTGAACAGCTGTTGATATGTTAATTTTTAATAAAAAATCGAGGATTCGATTCGCGTTTTTGCCTCTGAAATTGGGTGAAATATTCCACCTCCCACAGCATGATTTTTCTCAGTTGCTCGAAGTTTAATTTTCTAAATCCCTTTTGAGTTCCTAATTTCGTAGCTTAATTCTAAAAAATTCAATCGTACATGAAAGTTACAGTTGTAGGAGCCGGCAATGTGGGAGCCACTTGTGCCGATGTTATTGCACAAAAAGATTTCGTTCACGAAGTTGTTCTTCTTGATATCAAAGAAGGTACCGCAGAAGGTAAGTCTCTGGATATTTGGCAAACTGCGGCAATCAACTTATACGATACCCGTACTATCGGATCAACGAACGATTATTCCAAAACCGCGGGTTCTGATGTAGTTGTAATCACTTCCGGTTTGCCTCGCAAGCCCGGAATGAGTCGGGATGATCTTATCGCAACGAATGCCGGAATTGTGCGCTCGGTAACTGAAAATATTATTAAATATTCTCCGAATACTATCATTATTGTTGTATCCAATCCGTTGGATGTAATGACCTACTGCTCTTTCCTCACCGCGAAAATTGACTCCTCCCGTGTTTTTGGTATGGCAGGAATCCTCGACACTGCAAGGTATCGTGCATTTCTCGCTGAAGCATTGAATACATCTCCAAAAGATATACAGGCTGTATTGATGGGTGGCCATGGCGATACCATGGTTCCTCTTCCAAGATATACTACGGTTGCCGGAATTCCGGTTACTGAATTAATCTCTAAGGAAAAACTGGATGCTATCGTTGACCGTACGAAAAAAGGCGGAGGTGAATTGGTAAACCTGATGGGAACATCCGCATGGT
>CAYMMN010000408.1:0-3272 GCA_964391495.1 uncultured Flavobacteriales bacterium
AAAATAAAATATGATGATTCTTAATGAAAATTGAACCGCCTTTGTAAGTATCTTTATCGGATCAAATTCAAAAATGACACCACTGGCAGAAAGAATGCGCCCCAATGATCTTGACCATTATATCGGTCAGGAGCATCTTGTTGGTGAAGGAGCAATTCTAAGGCGTTCTATTCATTCAAATTCAATTCCGTCAATTATTTTCTGGGGCCCGCCTGGAGTTGGCAAAACTACATTAGCCGGAATTATTGCACGTCAACTCCGCCGTCCCTTTTATGTTTTAAGTGCAGTCAGTTCGGGTGTAAAAGATGTACGGGAAGTCATCGAAAAAGCAGCACGGTATGCAACGGAATTGAAAGAAGTTCAGGGAAGCCCTGTTTTGTTTATCGATGAAATTCATAGGTTCAGCAAAAGCCAGCAGGATTCATTATTGGGTGCTGTAGAGAAAGGACTGGTAACACTCATTGGGGCAACTACAGAGAATCCTTCCTTTGAAGTAATTTCTCCATTGCTTTCCAGATGTCAGGTATATGTTCTGAAAGAATTGTCAAAGGATGATCTGGTAAGAATTCTGGATCAGGCAATGAAAACTGATTTGATTTTACAAAAACGTAAAATTAAACTTGAAGAGTCAGAGTCTTTACTTCGCTTATCAGGTGGTGATGCGCGCAAATTGTTGAATCTGTTCGAGCTGGTTGTTAATACTTTTCCCGAATTTGAAGAGGCAGTGATTACAAACGCGGTTGTACAAGACATTGCACAGGAAAAAACTGCTCTTTACGACAAAGGTGGAGAGCAACATTATGATATCATCAGCGCGTTTATTAAATCCATGCGGGGCTCTGATCCTAATGCTGCTGTTTATTGGTTGGCAAGAATGATCCGGGGTGGTGAAGATCCATTGTTTATTGCCCGAAGAATGGTTATACTCGCTTCTGAAGATATTGGTAACGCCAATCCCACCGCGATGGTAATTGCGAATGCTTGTTTTGAAGCTTGTCAAAAGATCGGATTTCCGGAAAGTCGTATCATCCTTTCTCAGACTGCAGTTTACCTTGCAGCCTCGGCAAAAAGTAATGCCTCTTATATGGCCATTGAAGAAGCATTATCACTGGTTGATAAAACCGGGGATCTTCCTGTTCCTTTACATATCCGAAATGCGCCAACTAAGCTTATGAAAGAGCTTGGTTATGGTAAAGGGTATGATTACGATCACTCCAAAGAGGGTAATTTCGCGAAACAGGAATTTTTACCTCAGGGAATCAGCGGAAGTAAGTTATATGATCCGGGAAACAATCCAAGGGAAAATGAATTACGAACTTTTCTACAACATTTGTGGAAGGAAAAGTATGGATACTGATTTCAAGCCTTGAATAGAAATTTTACTTTTTCTCCCAGGTATAAACTGAAATTCCGTTATCAGAAAAAAGATATTTCCCTATGAAGGGTTTCAGAAATGCAATGTGATCCGGAATGGTGTCATTCAGTATTGCATATTTCAGCTTACTTGCAATCGGTCGCTTAAGTATTAAAGAATCACCTCTCACAAGTGTGATTCCGGGCTGGTTCATCAGGTAAAGTGTAATGTTAGGACTAACTTCATCGAATGACATAACAAGGTCATCTTTTAAAATTCCCGCTTTTCGTAAAACTGGTTCCAAATGAAAATAATTATCCATGAGTTCATTTCCGTATTGCCATGAATAGGGTGTATATCTGGAGTGCACTTCTTTTTTTGACTGAATCATGGAATAATTTGCTGCCAAAGTAAGCAATGCGATAAAGGAAATTGAAATTGCTCTTTTGGCAGGCAGGATTTTCTCCATCCAGGAAACAATTAAAATCAAACTAAAAAATACAATCGGTAAAAAGGTTATGATATAATAATCATGATGAATGAACTGAGGACCCATGACAAGAAAAAATAAAAAGAACATCATGGCTTGTACGACCACTATTCGAAACAGTGTTTTATTAATCTTTTTAAAATTAATGATAACTCCAACCAAGCCTAAGGAAAGGAATGCATAGACCGTTCCGGGATAATACTCATATCCATGTGCTTTCCATGCAAGACGAACTGTCTGAAAAAACTCACTAATTGAATGCAATGGTTTAGGCTCTAAGAGGAAAAAGCCGGATTTATATTCAGTATTCAACCATGAAGCATAAGAATACCATGCAAAAACAGGTAACAAAATAATGACGGATCCTACTGTTACTTTTTTGAAACTTATTGAAGACAAATTATTTTTTAGCTTGTCTTTTTTGGAAAACCACCAAAGGAAAATCCAATTGGCCAGGATGATTAAAGAGGTAATTTTAATCAGAGTCGCAAAAAGCAAAATTGTCAGGAAGTATCTGCTTTGCCTGTTTTCTCCTGTTTTCATGAAAAGTAAAAAATAGTACCAGGAAATCATTCCAAGCCCCATACTGGCAATATCCGGAACAAAATTAAATGTGTAGAACACCAGAACCGGAGAAAAAACGAAAAGTAAACTGCAAAGAATTTGCATGGCTGGATTCTGAATAAACATTCCGGATATTCTGTAGGAATAAATAAATCCGACTATGACTATCAATCCAATCATCAGACGATATAAATATTCATGATAACCGAATATTTTGTATGCGATAGCTGCTGTGTAATTGAGAATCGGGAATTCCATTCCGGTAATACCTGTACCATTACTTCTGTTGTGAACCCGGGGATGAAAAAAGTCCATTCCACCATTGTAGAAATTATACGCCACGGAAGCCCTGTCGCATTGTGCCCATTGATGAGGCCCTAGCGGCCGTTTATCGATAAGATGAAAGGCTCCTATATTCAATAAGGCACCAAATAAAAGCACTAAAAAAAAACCGGAAATTATTAATGATTTTCCTGATAAATGATTCATGAGTCAGTACAAGGTTTCAAATATAGAAATATTCAATGTATTAAGACTGTGTATTTAAATGGCAAATATATTCGATATCAAATGCCTGCAATTCCTGATCCTGAAAGCATGATTGGTTGAAGGAAATTCATTTGTTGTGCCAGTTTGAATATCCTGGTTCGGACAATTCTAGAAACCTAACATTTGTTCGAAACTCTGACCTTTCAGTGACAAGCTAAGGGATGACATTGATATTTTTTTTGCATCTTTACCGAGTGTATTCTCCCGTGAAAATAAACCTCCATCCTCTACTGATTTTCATGCTTTTGTTTGTACTTTCCTGCAAGAAAGAAAACGACAAGCCTCAATGGGATGTTTCGGTGAAAGGACCTGTTC
>CAYMMN010000409.1:0-3270 GCA_964391495.1 uncultured Flavobacteriales bacterium
CCAGAGTGAAAGTTTTAAATGAAATTAAAAGCGTGCCGACACGTTGAACTATTCAAGATGGATTAAAATCATCCAGCTAAAGAGGGTTCCTTTGAGTTCTTTACGAGAAGTTATTTCTCGCAAAGACGCCAAGAACGCAAAGGGATTTTTTTAACTTGTGGGCGTCCTCAGGGAGGGCGGTTATTAATGTTTTCCAATACACAAAGCAATTTCAACATGAAACAAAAACTGAAAGCGACTATCATTATTTTATTTTTTCTTCTGAATTTTTCGGAGAATTCAACGGCTCAGTGGATACAAACCAACGGACCGGAAGGCGGGAATATCACTTGTATCGCGGGAGACGGAGTTCATATGTATGCGGGTACTGCGGTTTCCGGGATTTACAGATCCACGAACAATGGAGGCAGCTGGAGTCTCTCCTTATATGATAATATCTATTTTCATTTCACCGCCCTGCTTATCGAGGGCAACACTGTTTACGCTGCCACGACAAACGGAATCCTGGTTTCAACGGATTATGGCGCGACCTGGACAGACATCAATGTGGGTTTGAATTTCCGTTATGTCACCGCGCTTGCGAAGAGCGGGAATAATTTTTACGCGGCAACGGGTGGAGACGGTATTTATCTCTCGACTGACAATGGACTGAACTGGACACGGATGAACAATGGCCTGACTACAATGGATGTTCGTAGTCTGACCATCAAGGGAACAGAAGTTTTTGCCGGAACTTCCGGAGGCGGCATCTTTCACAGTACCGACACAGCTGCTACCTGGACCAACGCGAACACGGGGATTGCAACGTATTCCATACGCGCACTCACTGTAAACGGAACTACACTTTTCGCCGCCATTGATAACTACGGAATTTTTACTTCAACAGACGGCACAACCTGGAATCCAGCAAACAATGGTTTACCTATCATGACTGCACACTACTACAATTGCTTTGCAACAAAAGGCAGCTATGTATTTCTGGGAATTCTCGGATCAGGAGTTTACGAGAGTTTTGATTTTGGTTTGAACTGGACGGAAGCAAATACGGGTCTCAACAATAAACGGATCTACGCTCTCGGAAGTGACGGCACGAATGTTTTTTGCGGAAGTGAAGGAGCCGGTGTAAGTATTTCCATAAATAGCGGTGGCAACTGGACAGCCAGCAACAACGGACTCTATGCAAGTATTATCCGTTCGCTGGCATACAACGGAAATGTGCTCCTGGCTTGTGCGGATGGTAATGATTTATTCTCCACAAATAATTCCGGATTGAGCTGGAGTTCTTCCAACAATGGATTAACGGAACACAATACGCAATCAGTTTTTGCATTCGGTCCCAGACTTTTTACAGGTACTAGTTATTCCGGTATATATGTTTCAACGGATAACGGATTGAACTGGACATCAAGCAGTGTGGGTCTGACCAATCCGAATGTATATACCTTTGCTTCGAACGGAAGTAATTTATTCGCGGGGACATTGGGTGCGGGAGTCTTTATTTCTTCGGATAGCGGAGCAAGCTGGTCGCCGGCCAATACAGGAATATCAACGGAAATTATTTCATCCATCGTAAGTATGGGTTCTCTCTTGTTTGCCTCCTCTTTCGCGAATGGCATTTTCGTTTCAACAAACAATGGCTCCACTTGGACACCCACTGCGACTTTGCCCACCACCTATATTAAATCTCTCCATGTAAAAGGCAACAAACTTTTTGCCGGAACAAATGGCAGCGGAGTGTATTGTTCACTGGATTCAGGCAACTCCTGGCCAATCAGTTATAGCGGAAGCGGTTTTCTAACCATCAATTCCATCGTGGATGATGGAACAAATTTATTCGCGGCTGCTCAATACGGCGGAGTATTTGCTTCAACAGATGATGGTGTCACCTGGAATTCTTTCAATACCGGATTGATTTTTCCTTATCCCTCCTCACTCCTGGTCCTTAATACGGATCTGTTCCTTGGTGTCGATGGTGGCGGCGTGTGGAAACGTGCATTGTCGGATCTCGCTTCAGTGAATGAAAGTGCTTTCGATAATGATGCGCTTTCAGTTTATCCAAATCCTGCTAAGAGTATTATAAATTATTCTATTTCAGATTCACATACCCCGATTCATTCTGTTTCACTGCAAAATCTGCAGGGGCAAAAAGTATTCGAATCTTTTGAAGAGAACTCCCTGCTGAATGAACACAGAATGGATGTTTCCGCTTTTCCAAAAGGTATTTACATACTGCAAATTCAGCTGGCGGACAAAATGCTTATGGGGAAAATTGTTCTTGAGTAAATTTAATACTCTCATCAGGCTGTTATTCTCGCTTTCAAATAATTTATTCAGGATTGGGTTTAGTTGGGTACAAATTTCTTGAAATATATGCGCCCATAAGGCATCGGTCATACGACAAGTTTGGAGTAAACAGAAAAGTTTACGCATGTATTGCTAAAAGATTCTTTCTAAAATCTGCCCTTACTTAAAAAATCCCACTTAAAATAGGTTGTACTTTCAAAACTCCTATCGGATTTTTAAAGAATGATGTACGTATATATTTTGACCAATCCTGGTAAAAATGTACTTTATACTGGTGTTACAAATGATTTGAAAAGACGCGTAAGAGAACATGAAGCAGACAGAGGGTCTTCGGAAACTTTTACTGGAAAATATTATTGTAATAAATTAATCTACTATGAATCATTTGATCATCCTCGCGATGCAATTCAAAGAGAAAAAGAAATTAAAAAATTGAGCAGGGAAAATAAAATTAGATTGATAAAAAAGAAAAACCCAAATATGCAGTTTTATATTTTGTAGTTTCAAGTTAAAGGGTATCGTTTAGAATTATTTGTTTATCATCCTTCGACAGCACCCAAATGTCATCTATAGAAAATTTTTAAAAAGTTAAGGAAAAGGGTGATCGTTAACTTGCCTGAAAATTATTACAATATAACCTAAAAGATCTCTTCGAGATGACAATTGGTCGCTATTCGATAGTGTCGTCCAATTCCCGCTCAATAAATTTAGTGAAAATGTAACAAGGATTGTTCGGCGGGAATTGGACGACACTTACCTCTACATTGAACCGTCATCTCGCAGAGATCTTTTAGGTCTGTTGAAAATAATGTTTTAATATCACAACGTGTGGATATCCGTCGAAGCTTAAATATTTATTACCTAATCACCTAAAAGATCTCTTCGAGATGACAATTGGTCGTTATTCGATTGTGTCGTCCAATTCCCGCTCAATAAATTTAGTGAAAATGTAACAAGGATTGTTCG
>CAYMMN010000410.1:0-3232 GCA_964391495.1 uncultured Flavobacteriales bacterium
TACCGATCATCGCGTTGTCTCAGCTGAGTCGTATGGTAGAGAACAGGGGAGGAAGTAAGCGTCCGCAATTGAGCGATCTTCGTGAATCAGGAGCGATTGAGCAGGATGCCGATATGGTAACTTTTATTTATCGACCGGAATACTACGGCATCGAATACGATGAAGATAACAATCCAACCAAAGGAACCGCTGAGATCATCATCGCGAAACACCGTAACGGAGCGCTGGATACAGTGAAACTGAAATTCATCAATCACCTCGCGAAATTCACCGATCTGGAATCAAATGATTTTGATTCCGCACCGGGCGGAAGTGTGACGGATTATCCGAACAACAGAATTATTGTCGGATCGAGGATGAATGACATGCCTGAGGACACTCCCTTTTAATACATTATTTTTTAAGGATGAAGAGATCAGGGATTGATTGAATTGATCTTCTATTTTCGGCGAAGGAAATCAGGTAATGTTAGCGTAAATAGCCTTTATAATTTCTTTTGAGTACTTGCTTGCTATATCTTTAATAAATAAAGGAAAATCGATCAATGATTTTTCATTTGCAGAGTCGGATATGGTTCGAATGATCAGAAATGGAATTTCATACTCGAAGCATACCTGAGCAACGGCAGCACCTTCCATTTCAACACTAAGAACGGAAGGGAGATCCACTCGAAGTTTTTCCTTTTGATTATTGTTTGAAAAAAAGCAGTCGCCGCTTGCAATGTCTCCTTTGAATAAATGTGGATGAGTGATATTGAATAAATTCAAGCTTTCGGATCCGATATTTTTCTGTAACAAGTTATTTCCCAAAAGTTGAAGAATCGATTTTTCCGCAATCTTTACCAAATCTGTGTTGCATTCAATAAATGTTTTTCCGAGTAATGGGATTTCATACTGTTGCATCAAAGGCCTGGCATCCATGTCGTGCTGAATCAAACGTTTCCCAAGAACAATATCGCCAATTTTTAATTCAGGACTAATTCCACCGGCTACCCCGGTAAATACCAATTCTGTGATTCCATAATTGAGGACCAGAGTAGTTGCTGTGGTCGAAGCTGCAACTTTTCCCCACCTGGAAAATGCGACGACTGTCGGTATACTTCCGATTGTACCGGAATAATATTTTCTTAATCCAATAGTTTCTTCAGTGCGGTCAGATAACAAATCGATAATGCCATTTATTTCTTCCGGCATCGCGCCGATGATTCCAATTTTTCTGGTCCGCAGCATGTTGTTATTTTAGCTTTGCTATATAAGTTAAAATATAAAGTACGCACATAATTCAAAAGCGACTTTCTTCTTCTTCGAGCAATTGTTTTTCGTACATTTCTGAATAGACTCCTTTTTTATCCATGAGAGTCTGGTGATCACCGCGTTCAATGACACGCCCATTATCCAGTACAATGATTTGATCAGCATGCCTGACACTTGAAACACGGTGTGAGATGATTACCGATGATCTTCCAAGCATAATTTTTTTCAGGTTGTTCAGGATTTCTTCCTCTGTGTGCGTATCCACCGCACTCAGGCAGTCATCAAACAGGAGAATTTTTGGACGTTTGATAATAGCTCGCGCAATCGACACTCTTTGTTTTTGTCCGCCTGACAATGTGATTCCGCGCTCACCGATAAATGTTTCATATCCTTTCGGGAAGGATGAAATATTTTGATGAATGACCGCGTCTTCAGCTGCTTTTGTGATGAGTGATTTACGTTCTGTATCCGGTATGTTATCCGTCAGTCCAAAAGCGATGTTGTTGGCGATGGTATCACTGAAAAGGAATACATCCTGAGGAACATAACCAATTTGCCTTCGAAGGGCAGATAAAGATTGATTTTGAATGTCTATATCATCAATTTGAATTGTTCCGGAGGAAGCGTCGTACATTCTGCAAATCAAGTTGGCAATGGTTGATTTCCCGGAACCGGTTTTCCCAAGTACTGCAAGTGATTTTCCCGGTTCGACAATAAATGATACATTCTCAAGTGCTTTGATACCTGAATCGGGATAGATAAAACTTACATCCTTGAATTCAATTTTCCCTGAGATTTCTGTTTCCTTTTGTTCTTCCGATAAAATTTCCGGAACGATTTGTAAAAATTCATTAATGCGTTCCTGAGATGCGGCTGCACGTTGGATGATCGATGTGACCCAGCCCAGGGACGCTACGGGCCAGGTAAGAATGTTTACATAAATAATGAACTCCGCTATATTTCCTGTAGTGGCTCTGCCGGCGATAACTTCTTTTCCTCCGATATAGACGGTGAGTAAAGTACTGAGTCCGACAAGAAGCAACATCAGGGGAAAAAAGAATGCATTGACTTTTACCAGGCTCATGTTTTTATTCTGATAGTCGTAACTTTCTTTCGCGAATTCTTTTGTAGATGCTTCTTCACGAACAAAGGATTTCAAAATGCGGATTCCGGAAAATGCTTCCTGTACATAGGTGGAAAGAGCGCTTTGCTGTTGTTGTACTTCCTCACTTTTCCTGTTCATCAAATCACTCACATAATAAATAGACACTGAAAGCAGCGGAAGAGGAGCGAGTACATACAATGTGAGATGGGCATTCACCTTCATCATGATGATGACTATCAGGATGAACAATACAACAAGGTTGATCGTGTACATGACTGCCGGTCCAATGTACATCCTCACACGACTCACATCTTCACTGATGCGGTTCATCAGATCTCCCGTATTATTTCTTCTATAGAAAGAAAGGTTGAGTTTCTGATAATGCGCGTAGATTTCATTTTTTAAATCAAATTCAATTTTTCTGGACATGACAATCAGGGTCTGACGCATCAGGAACATGAGTATTCCGCGTAATAGAGCCACACCAATCATGATCATGAGGAAGAGGAATACCTGTTGTGTGATCGCGGAGACCAGATCGTTTTTTGTAAGTACAGAAGTCCCCTGGTCCATCTGCTTCATGGTGCTAATTACCTCATCCAGAGACTTTCTGACGACCTGGGCAGGGTAGATTGCGCCAAAATTCTGAGCGATGACAAAAAGGATGCCCAGGAAGAGGTGCCATTTATACCTCAGGAAGTACTTGTTTAAATGTCGTAATGACTTCATTTTGAATAATAAAGGAATCGTTTGTCGCCTCAAAAAATAAACCTACCTTTGCCGCGCCGATTCAAAGCTGGCACAAAATTAATCATCCAACCTGTACTATCTCATGATTGAAGTGAAAGACGCAAAGGAAACAAAAGCAGGGACC
>CAYMMN010000411.1:0-3227 GCA_964391495.1 uncultured Flavobacteriales bacterium
CCCAAGTATCTGACCAAGTGTATCAATCATCTGACAGGCATCATTCAAGTTGTAGATATCACTCATCCAAACCGGAAACTGCTTCATCAACTGATGTACTTGCTCCTGATCGTTCTCTTCCTTGTTACCGATGATCAAATCCGGCTGAAGTGATCGTATCTTATCCAGATCCAGTTGCTTGGTTCCACCAACTCTGGTTTTTGAATTAAACCATTCTTTTGGATGGATACAGAATTTGGTGATTCCTACAATTTCGGATTCCAGTCCAAGGTCGTATAAAAGTTCAGTTTGCGAAGGAACCAGTGATACGATTCTTGAAGGAGAAGATTTAAACTCTAATGTTCTCCCCAGTTGATCCGATGTTGTAAACATTCTATGCGGTCATTTACATATCTGTTCAGGATAAAGCAAGCAAACCTGTACCGTATTAACGAGCCAGAGCTTCAGCGATATCACTGCGTGTAATGATGTAGCTCCTGTTCGCTTTGAAATCTTTTACCAAAACAGCACTGCGATCCATTGAAATCATTTTTGATAATGTATCCAATGGAGTTGTGATGTCGACAAAAGGAAGAGCTTCCTGCATGATTGATTCAACCGTATCATTTTTTGCATTCGGATTTTCCATGATGCGGTTGAAGACCAGGTTTTCATAAATCGAACCAATGATCCGATCACCGGAGGTTACAGGAATTTGTGAAAAATTATAATCGGTAATTAGCTTTAATGCATTGGCAATGGTATCTGATTTTTCAATGGTCATCAGATCTGCGTTCTTGCGTGAACTAACCAGGTCCTGTGCGGTCATTCCTTTTTTATCAAGATAACCCATTTTGCGCATCCATTCGTCATTGAAAATCTTTGCGATGTAACGCGTACCATGGTCATGGAAAATAATAACGACTACGTCCTTTTCGGTGAGCTGATCTTTTAACTGAAGTAAACCTGCAACCGCGGATCCGGCTGAATTGCCTACCCAGATACCTTCCTTCTGAACGATTTCCCGTGTCATCAGTGCGGCATCTTTATCGGTTACTTTTTCAAAATGATCGATGATACCGAAGTCGTAATTCTTCGGAATAAAATCTTCACCAATTCCTTCCGTGACGTAAGGGTAAATTTCATTCTTATCCATCTTGCCTGTATCACGGAACACTTTCAGTACTGATCCATAAGTATCGATACCCCAGATTTTCACATTCGGATTTTTTTCCTTTAAATATTTTCCGGTTCCACAGATGGTTCCACCGGTGCCGGCTCCAACAACCAGATGAGTAATTTTGCCATCTGTCTGATCCCAGATTTCAGGACCGGTTTGTTCGTAATGAGCCTGACGGTTACTGAGGTTATCGTATTGGTTCGGATAAAATGAATTCGCGATTTCTTTATTTAAACGTGCTGCAACTGAATAGTAGGAGCGGGGATCTTCGGGTTCAACATTGGTTGGACAAACAATCACCTCAGCACCAAAAGCTCTCAAGGCATCAACTTTTTCTTTGGATTGTTTATCTGTTGTAGTGAAGATGCATTTATAACCTTTTACAATTGCTGCAATAGCAAGCCCCATCCCTGTGTTACCGGAAGTTCCTTCGATAATGGTGCCGCCCGGTTTAAGCTGTCCTGATTTTTCAGCATCCTCTATCATTTTTAAAGCCATTCGGTCCTTGATAGAATTTCCGGGATTGAAGGTTTCAACTTTTGCATATACAGTAGCTTTCACACCGGCTACAACATGATTCAAACGAATCATCGGAGTGTTTCCGATGGCATCGAGAACTGTGTCACAAACTTTCTTTGAAGAACTCTTAGTCATAATCTGAGCTTATAATGGATGGATTTTTTAGTTGAATTCTGGCTAAAATCTAATTCTTCCGGTAGATATTTCCGGCCTGCGAAGTTAATACTTCTCAGGAACTTTTTTTATAATATATAATATTGATTATGAATATTTTAGTGCCTTAATAGGACTAATCCGGGTGACAATCATGGAAGGGATGACCAGCATTGCAATACAGATCAAAAGGGTTCCAATATTCAGTAAAAGAATATGAACAGGGTTAATACTAATTGGAACTACGCTGATATAATAAGATTGCTGGTCAAGATGAATCCAATGGAAGGTCTTTTGAAGATAACACAAGCCAATTCCAATTATGTTTCCTATCAGCAAGCCACGGAAAAGCAGGAACCCCGAAACATAGAGAAATATTTTACGGATACTAATGCTTCCTGCTCCGAGAGCTTTCAAAGTTCCAATCATATTTACCCGTTCAAGTATGATGATGAGCAGCGCTGAAATCATGTTAATTCCTGCAACAATAATCATCAGAGTGATGATGATGATGGCATTGATATTTTGCAAATCAAGCCAGTCGAAAATCTGAGGATAGATTTCCTTTATTGTTTTTGCATTCAGATCTGAACCCGTAATGTTGTATACTTTTTTTCCTTCTTGTTCCAGCTTATTAAAATCACGGATTTTAATTTCAAAACCTCCTACCTGATCCTGGGTCCAGTCATTCAGTTTTTGAATTTGCGTGATGTCACAAAAGAGGTAGAGGTTATCAAATTTATCCAGACCGGTTTCATAGATTCCTGTTATGGTAAATTTTCTTGCCCTTGGTGGTTGTTGAATAAAATACATAACCAGGTTGTCGCCTGTATGCAGATTGAGTTTTTGACTCAGTAATTTTGAAATAAGTACATCACTGCTTCGTTGAGTATCCTGCAATTGAATGATACGACCTTCTACAAGCCTTGAATTAAAAAAATCCCAATTGAAATCAGGTCCAATCCCTTTAGCGACTACACCCTCGATTTCTTCTTTTGTCTTAATGATTCCTGCTTTGGTTGCAAATGTCTGGACATGTTCTATTTCAGGATCTTTTTTTAGTTCCGTAAGAAATTCCTGAGTTTTAAAAATCGGCTTGGTTTCATATGAATTATTCTCATCAAAATTGCTCACCTGGATATGTGATCCAAAACCAATAACCTTATCTCTGATTTCCTGTTTAAACCCGGTAACTATAGCCAGGGCAATTACCATGACGGTAAAGCCCAAAGCAACACCTGCCATAGCGATTCTGAGTATCGGTCGTGATACCGATGATTTGCCCTCTTTAGAGAAGGCAATTCTTCTTGCGATGAATAATTCGTAGTTCAAAACAGAACCGTAAGTTTGCAAAGATTAGCGTCTAAAGATATTTGATTCAGGCATGCACATGAAT
>CAYMMN010000412.1:0-3225 GCA_964391495.1 uncultured Flavobacteriales bacterium
ACTAAGCACTAACCACCAAGCACTAACCACCAAGCACTAACCACCAAAATCGACTTCCACTCTCATTAAAATAGCCCCGGGTGAAGCGAGGAATCGAGCGGAACACGGGCAGGCCGGTGGATGCGGAGAGGAATGTATCGCTCCATCTCATTGTCTGCCAAATATCGTTAGTTCTATTTCTTTTTCATTATTGCTTTTACCTGTTTTTGCAAGGCTTTTTTATCCGGAAGGTAAAGTTGGTATTTCGAAACAAATATTTTATTTGAAATTCCTCCCATTGCATATTCAACCAGGATTTCATCTTTTTCTGCAGAAAGAATAATTCCAATCGGTTCGCCATCTCCGGTAGTATTTTCTTCCCTTTTAAAATAATTCAGATACAAATTCATTTGACCAATATCGCTGTGTCGTACTGATTTTGTTTTAAGATCAATGAGTATAAAACATTTCAGAATACGATGATAAAAAACCAGATCAATATAGAAGTGATTGTTTCGCAATGAAATTTTATATTGACGTCCTGCGAAAGTGAATCCTTTCCCCAGTTCCATAAGAAATTCCTGCAAATTATCAATGATTTTTTGTTCAAGGAACTTCTCGGTCACTCTGTTGCTTTGCGGAATTTTTAAAAAATCGAGTACATAGGGGTCTTTAATTATTTCTTTCGGATGTTTTGGAACAGATCTCTTCTTTGATTTTTTTATGACGCTTTTTTTACTTTTGTTTAGAGCTATTCGCTCATACAAAGAAGAATTAATCTGATTTTCCAATTCGCGAATAGACCAATTACCAACGATACATTGCTGCTCATAAAATGATCGACTTTTATCTTCCGTTATACCTAAAAGTATAATAAAATGGCTCCAGCTCAATTTGGCAGGCACTGTCTGCCAAATTGGATACATAAGATAAAACCTTCGCATATCCAATACATTTCTCCGGCTGAACCCATTACCATACTGAAGTTTGAGGTCCCTGGAAAGATTTGAAATGAGCATGCTACCATACTCTGCTCTCTCATTTCCGTGTTGCTCATACTCAATAATGTGTCTGCCAATTTCCCAATTTGCTTTTACAAGTTCTGTATTAATGGCTCGAAAGGCATTGATGCGTGACGTTTCAATTGTCGCACCAATACTTTTGAGAAGATCTTTGTATCTTTTCTTAATTAGTTTCAAAGCAGTTCGATTTTAGAAATATTAATGAATTTCAAAATAAGAGTTCATCAGACAAAAATCTAACCGCATAAATGCATGAAATCCATTTCAAGGTATTTCCAGGTGATGAAGAAGTGAAGGGATGTGGGAGTAAACCCAACGAAACGTTAAAATCACTCACAAAAACCAGCAATTGACAATCAAAATCGATTCACTTGCCACAGGTTAACATTCGGCAAATGTTTTTTTTCCTTACTTTCAGGCATCAGGAAACTCAGCATGGTCATCCTGTCGTTTTATGAAAAGACTCTTTCCCTGCCTCGCGCTTTTGTTTTTTACATTATCGCTTTTTGGCCAACAACACATCTCTTCTCCCCGCTTTGGAGATGCATCACAACTTCCTGATCGCTACGCGCCAAAATGTCCTTCGGATCAGTTGTTACAAAATTTACTTCAGTCCAATCCTCTTGTACGAGCGCGCCACAATGCTATCGACAGTCTGATTCATGATCAGCTGGACATCCTGAACTCCGGTAATAACAGAAATGGCAGTGGCTCCAACCAAACACAAACTATCGCTTCTATTCCTGTTGTTGTTCATATCATCCACAATAACGGTACAGAAAATATTTCTGACGCGGTGGTCGCTCAGGGAATTCGTGACCTCAACGAAGCTTTTTCAAATTCGGGGGCTTATACACAGGCTAACGGTGTGGATATAGGTATTCAATTTTGTCTGGCGACACAGGATCCGAGCGGGGCTTTCACGACCGGGATCACCCGCGATGTTTCCACACTTACCAACATGACCATGGAAACCGATGATATCACTCTGAAAAATCTCAATCGATGGGATCCTCAGCGTTATCTCAATATCTGGCTGGTGAAGGAAATTACTTCACTGTCTATGGGTAATGGAGTAGCCGGTTATGCTTACTTCCCTTCCTCCCACGGAAATCCCGAAGATGGTATTGTAAATGAAGCCGGCTTTTTTGGAAGCTCGACGGATAATTCCAAAGTTCATATTCATGAAGCCGGACATTACTTCGGCTTGTATCATACTTTCGAAGGAGCCTGTACTAACAACGATTGTCTGGCTGATGGAGATCACGTTTGTGATACACCTCCGGATAATTCTACCGCGACAGTTCCCTGCAATTCAACAACGAACACTTGTACCACCGACGCGGATGATGTTTCATTAAACAATCCTTTTCGCCCTGTTGCTCAGGGTGGTCTGGGAGATCAGCCGGACATGATCGTCAATCACATGGATTATGGTCTTATCGGATGTCATACCTTATTTACTCCCGGACAAAGAGACCGGATGATCGCATCACTCAACAATGCGCGAGCGAGTTTGCTTGCTTCGCATGGATGCTGGAGCCTTTGTACAAATCCTGTAACAGCAGTTTTCAACACGCCCTCCGGCAATGTGACAGCAGGTACTGCTCTCACGTTCCAGAATTTCAGTTCAGGCGCGCTTACCTACCAGTGGATGGTCAACAATGTTCCGGTTTCAAGCGCGACAGATCTGAATTACACATTCACGACTCAGGGAACGTATGTTATCGAACTCATCGCCATGAATGGTGATAGTAGTTGTACTCAAACTGCTGATGATACAATACACGTGACTTGCGGAGTCCCTGGAACTTTTAGCATCAGCACTTCCACCTGCATTCCCAGAAGTACCACTGCATTATTTACAAATACCACTTCCGGTATAGTGTCGTGTCAATGGCTCATGGACGGACAAGTGGCAGGAACAGATACTTCTTTCAGTTACATGTTTTATCAATCCGGCGGATATAGCATTTCACTAATTACGTTCAATGGAGTTTGTTACGACACTTCCGCGTCTGTATTTATGCAGGTTGGACGTTGCCAGGATATGCAGGCAGCACATTGGTATTTTGGAAGCAACGCCGGACTTGATTTTTCATCCGGATCCGTACAGGCTGTAACCAACGGCGCACTTTGGGTATTTGAAGGTAGCGTGAGCATGTCAGATCCATCAGGCAATCTTCTATTTTATACGGATGGAGACACGATGTTTAACCGTAAT
>CAYMMN010000413.1:0-3218 GCA_964391495.1 uncultured Flavobacteriales bacterium
TATTGGTGCCAACATGGTTGAATTTTATGCTTTGACACATCCAAGTCAACCTAATTATATAATGTTGTTTTCAGGAGACAATCAAGGGGTGACAACAGACAATGTTCCTACAGGCACTCCATGGTCGGTTCCGAACCTCGGAGCATCACTACTCAATGCCGGATTTACTTTCGGGGGATATTCTGAAGACCTTCCGGGAGTCGGTTCAAATGTTGCCAGTTCAGGTGGATATGCACGTAAGCACAATCCCTGGGTGAATTGGCAAGGTACAGGAACGAATCAAATTCCGGCAAGTTGTAATATGCCTTTAACCATGTTTCCAACAGACTTTAATCAATTGCCTGATTTGAGTTTTGTAGTTCCTAATCAAGACAATGATATGCACAATGGCAGTGATCCTGCCCGGATTGTTGTAGGCGATGAATGGGTGAGAACTCATCTTGAAGCTTATGTAAACTGGGCGATGACACATAATAGTTTATTCATTCTCACTTTTGATGAAGATAACAATCTGTATCAAAATCGTATTCCAACAATTTTTGTTGGTCCCATGGTTCAAGCCGGAACCTACTTAGTAAATGGTTATCATCATTATGATCACTTACGAACCCTGGAAGAAATGTATGGACTGCCTTATGCCGGAGCCAGTGCAACTGCTCAACCAATTCTTGAAATCTGGAATACAACAGGAATTCAAAATCCTTCCGGAAACGGAATTCGTGCAATTGTTTATCCAAATCCTGTCAGGTCAGAATCTAATCTCCTTATTTCATCTGATGGAGAAATCCCCGGTTCCGGTTTGGAATTTCACATGTATGATGTTATTGGCAATTCAGTCAGGAAAATCCTGATTCCTGACTTTAATTCAAATACCTCCCTTGCTTTCCATAAAGAAGGACTAACATCAGGAATATACTATTGGAGAATATTCCAAAAAAACCGGGTTCTATCTGCAGGTAAAGTGATTATTGAATAAACACAACTTGTACCAATATCTAAATGGCAGCTCAAAGGGCTGCTTTTTTTTTGCAGGTTTGCACAGAATTGATTATGTTTGTTTTACAGGCGGACTATTGCGAGTCCCCTCCTGCTCACAGCCTGCATTTTAGTCCACAATGATGAATACAATTAGTTTGCGACGGTCATTTGACTTTGCTTATTTTGGTCTGATCTTTCAGATACCGGTGTTACTTTATTGGTTCATCTGGGCCGTGTGTTATATTGCAAATGACAGTTATCCTGAAAGGATTTACATGTTTTACTCATGGGTTCCACGCACCATGACGGGAATTCCAACTCAGTGGGTTGTGCTCATTTTCAGTCTGACAGGTTTGAGTTTTGCAGTAACCGAAAAAATGATTCGTCACACGCGATGGTATAAAACCGTTAGACATATACGTCTCGGAATTCTGGTAGGTTTACTTTTGTTGTTTATCAATGTTCTTGAGATCATGTACTGATCTTCACTTTTCAGTCAGAATAATAAAACGTTGATCAAAAGGATCGATATTCAAAAGTAATTCATCAAAAAACGTATTACCGTAACGTAAATAAAATGGCATGAAATTTTCGATTCTTTCCTGAAGAGAATTGTTCGGAAATAATTTTTCTTTGAGTTTCAGGATTTGATTTACTTCATTTTCATTCTTTTTCTTTTTTGCACGGATCACCTTCTCTTCAATTGTTTTCAGTGCATTCTTCATCTTTTGCAGTTCAGCTTCAACATTACTTTTTAAGCTTGCATCGATCCGGGATACTTCTTCAGCAAGCCGGTTGAATTCCATTTCAAGTGTGTTTTGTGAATCAGAAATCGAGAACGAAAGCTCAGAAGTATTTTTAAAATAGTTTTTCATCCAGGAGTCTGATGATTCAAAAATTTGTTCAGGAAGAATGTTGAATTTTTTCAACCGCTCATTGGAGTGAGAATCAATCAATAAAAGACTGGCTCTGAGAATTAATGCCGGAAACGGAATTCCAAAAAAGTCAAACGTGGACTTGTACTCCAACCAATAAGCTATTTCAGAAGGACCACCAATTACTGCAATATTGGGTAGAATACTTTCCTGATACAAAGGTCTGATTACAACATTCGGGCTGAATCTTTCTGGATGATTCGTTACTTCGGCAATCATTTCATCTTTTGACCAGGATTTATTTGAATCAAGGACTTCATATCTGTCGGCATTCCAAACAATTCTTTCTCTCTTTTCCGAAGTGAGATAAAATAGGTTAATACTCCGTGGATGAACCTGAATATTGTAGTTTTTGCCAAGGTCTGCAATGACTTTAGAAACATGAAATTCTGCTGAATGTTTAGTAAGATCATCCAGGATCACAGGCAAGAATTTCGACTTCAGACGTGCGTCATCGGCATCCAGAATGATTAAACCGTATTTATGAAATAATGAATGAACTAATTTTCGCATTGCCACACCAAGGTTAGCGGCACCTGTGTATGCATCTGACACGAGCTGGAATAGTTCATCGGCTCCGGCTAACGCGCCCAACTTTTGCTTCAGCTGATCCAAAGCTGAGGCAATCCCGGTGCATTTTGCTTTCCCCGATGCACCTGTCCAGTCTGTCTCCCATTCAATTTTTTGATTGAAAATTGTTGCAAATCGAATCTCCTCCATGTCATGATCCTCGGAAGCCATCCAATAGACAGGAACAACCTTTACACCGCTTTTGGTTAGCTTTTCAGCCAGACTTATTGTACTCAGAATTTTGTAAATAAAATAAAGAGGGCCGGTAAATAAATTCAACTGGTGCCCTGTAGTAACTGTAAAAGTTTTACTGTCCAGAATTGAAAGCAGATTCTGTTGGGTTAAGCCTGAAAGACTTATTCCTGCAATTTTATATTGCTCCGAAATTACTTCAACAAGCAACTTTCTATCAATTTCTTGAGTCGAACGGGTATTCGCAATTCCAAGGCAATTTTCTAAAGAGGGAAAAACATTATAAAATGGAGCCAGATCCGGTTTCCCCTCCACATAATCTACCGGAAGAGAATCAAAGAATTTTGTGAGGTCGAATTTTATTGATTTTTTTTGAAAAACGGACATTGTAGGGATGAGTAACTGGATTAAACCTGAAAATGGTTTTTAAAATGTAAAAAGCATCATAAAAACCATTTTTTGCTCTATTTATTGAATGCAAATGTACAAGGATTCCCTTACTAAATTGGAAGAGCTATATTGAACAATATCTGAATCAAGCCT
>CAYMMN010000414.1:0-3217 GCA_964391495.1 uncultured Flavobacteriales bacterium
TATCCGGGATCTTCTCTTTCATCTCATCCCCATCAATCCTGAAATATGCCGGAGAATCCGGGATCAGGACCTTTGATATCAAAACCCCAAACAACAAGGAGTTCCAGGAACAGCTCAAAGCCTTAAAACCGGATGTGATCATCAATCAAAGCCAGAGCATCATTAAAAAGGATTTGCTGGCCATTCCGACGATCGGGGTGATAAACCGGCACAATGCCCTGCTTCCAAGAAATCGTGGCCGTTTGACCCCTTTCTGGGTCTTATACAGGAAGGAAAAGGAGACAGGGGTCTCCATTCATTTTGTGGAAGAAGGAATTGATAGCGGGGACATTATTGTTCAGGAGAAATATCCGGTCGGCGAAGGGGAAACATTCAGTTCCCTGGTGAAGAAGAATTATGAGGTCGCTCCAAAAGCGATGCTGAAGGCGCTGGATCTTCTTGAAAAAGGAAATCCGGTTTTGATTGCAAACAATGATGCGGAAGCGACATACAATTCAGTTCCGGAATTCAAAGACGCTTTCCGGTACAGAATGAACCGTTTGTTCCGAAAATAAAAAGCATGCGCGATTTTACCTATACAATCTATCGGGAAATGCTGGAAGCGGCAATCGATCAGGGCTATCACCTTGCCGCCTATGAAGATTTTGTCACCGGAAAAACAGCCGGACATAAAAAAGTCTTCATCCTGCGTCATGATGCCGACCGTATGCCGGAGAATTCCCTGCGCATGGCAGAGATTGAATCAGATCTGAAAGTACGTGGAACTTATTACTTCAGGGTGCTTGAAAGTTATGATCCCGGTGTCATTCGTGAGATCGTAAAACTGGGACATGAATTGGGTTATCATTACGAAGATGTGACCATCGCGAAAGGAAACATTGATGATGCCTATCAGTTGTTTATTCGTCACCTGGCAATGTTCAGGGAGTTTTATCCTGTGAGTACCATATGCATGCATGGGAGTCCGATGACGCAGTGGGACAACCGGATCATCTGGGAGAAGTACAAATACAGGGAGCATGGTATCATCGCTGAACCTTATTTTGATACCGATTTTTCACAGTTTCTATACATCACTGATACAGGTCGTGGATGGAATCGCAGTACAGTAAGTGTGCGGGATCATGTGGACTCTCCGTACAACAGGACGTTCAAATCAACTAACGATATTATTGATCATTTCCGAAAAGGGGATCTGCCTGATCAGATCATGCAGAATATCCATCCACACAGATGGAATAATAATTATTTACTTTGGTCGAGAGAACTTGTCTTTCAGAACATGAAAAATGTTGTGAAGTATTTTCTCTCGAAGCCGAAAAATAAAACAGGAGAACATTAATACTTTAAATTCTACTCAAGGAATGTACATTTGTTTTCATTCCATATAAAGATCTTATGCTGGTAAAGAAAATCAGGATCCCTGTACTCCACATTCTCCTCATCGGGTTTTTACCCGGTGTGCTGAAGAAGTGGATCTACCGGATGAAAGGCTATAAAATCGGGAAAGGCGTAAGTCTTAGCCTCGGCTGTATCATTGTCGGGAAAAATGTGGAACTGGCGGATCATTGCAAGGTTGGTTTCTTCACCATTATCCGTGGTAGATCCATTCGGATTGACCGATTTGCCAGGATTGGTTCTTTAACTGTTTTAGATACAGAAAAAATAGAAATAGGGGAGGACGCCAGAATCAACGAACAGGTTTTTGTGGGTGGAATGAAAACACCACAGTCGGCACTGATTGTAGGCAAACGTGCCATCATCATGCAGCTAACGTACATCAACCCTACTTTGCCTGTGGAGATTGGTGATGATACCGGAATCGGTGGACATTGTCTTTTGTTTACTCATGGTAGCTGGAGTTCAAAGCTGGAAGGTTACCCGGTTACTTTTGCGCCTATCAAACTCGGGAAAAAAGTCTGGCTGCCCTGGCGTGTATTTGTGTTACCGGGAGTCAACATCGGTGATGGTTCTGTTATTGGAGCAAATTCTCTTGTGACCGCGGATATCCCGGCCAATTGTCTTGCCGCAGGCTCTCCGGCAAAAATTCTGAAAACAAATTTCCCGGCAAAGCCGGATGTACAATCCCGGCGCGACATGGTAGACGGGATCTTCAAAGAATTTTTTGAATACCTCACCTACTTTGGATACACAGTAAATACGGTTCAAGATGCAGCCGGATTTACTTCTTCCCTGCAAGGTGATAAAAACGGAACTCTGATATACCGACACGGTTCATTCACGGATACAGCGCCTGCAGGTGATTCAGTACTCATCCTGTTTCAGGGCAATGCGGAGGAAGTAAAAAAATATGCTGCACAGGGCTACTCCACAGTAGTGTCACTTGGGGATAACCTGCGGATGGGAACAGGCGCCGGGGGAGAAGAGATAATTTCTTTCTTCTCACGTTATGGAGTTCGGTTCTCTCGACTGGATTAATAATGAATATCCGTTCATTTAATAAAATGACGCGGATGAATTTCTTCAAAACGGTACGCTTCATAAATGAATAAAAATTCATAAAAAAACTTACCTCCTAGGCAAATAGCTATTCAATCAGTAATTCACCAATAACCTTATGGCAGTAGAAGCGCTTTTTTATCTTGGTCACCCGGCGCATTTTCATCTCTTCAAATTCGCAATCCGGTCCCTGAAGCCGGAGGAAGTGGTCGTGTGTATTAAATCGAAAGATGTCCTCGAACAACTGCTGAAGGAGGAAGGAATTCCTTATATCAACATTGATGATAAAGGGAAGAAAAGAAGCGGGATGCTCTCACTTGCTGCTGCTGTTGCGGGTCGCACATGGACATTGTCTTCCATCGTCAGAAAATACAAACCTCGTCGTCTCATGGGAAGTACGGCTGAGTTATCGGTACTCGGTCGCCTTTTCGGAATTCCTTCGTTTATCTTTTTTGAAGACGATCTTGAATATGTTCCTTCCTATGCGCGCATCGCGGGTCCGGCTGCCACGTATCTTTTGTGCCCGGATTGTTGCAGCGCATGGAAATGGGAGCGAAAAAAAATCGGGTATGCCAGTTATCACGAGCTCGCTTATCTTCATCCCAATCATTTTAAACCTGATCCTGCCCGGGTGCCATTATTTTCAGAACCCGGAAAACGGAAGTTCATATTACGTTTTTCCGGATTGGGTGCATATCATGATACAGGAATATCCGGAATGACGCCGCGGCCATCTACAATCCCGTTCGGACGGATG
>CAYMMN010000415.1:0-3197 GCA_964391495.1 uncultured Flavobacteriales bacterium
CGAACCTTTGCTGCCAGCGAGTCAGAATAAGCGAAATAAGTTGTAGCCGTCCCGCTTACAGTCAGGTCATTATTGATTGTTATTGTACCAGCACCTTTGGCTGAAATTGTTGCTCCAGGTTTGCCAAGAAAATAATTAGGATTTCCTGTTAGAATTACCAAATCCTGTGTTGTCATTGTCAGAGCTCCATTTGCTCCTTCAATCAGGCAAGTTGTTCCACCGACAGTCGTGTTATTAAAAGTGGTCGTTCCATTTACAGTTAATCGCAGAGGGGCATCAGCTTTATTATTGAAAATGATATTTCCTCCGCTTAGATTGAGATTACCTGTAACTGTTACACGAATATCTGCACCAACAGCAAACGAGCTTCCATAAACTGCATTAAAATCATAATTGATGTTCAAATTACCAGTAACAACCCAATTGAGGACTCCATAGGAGGTATCCATAATTACTGTGGGTTTGGCAGGAGCAACACTGCTGATCGTAAAGTTGTTTGTGGAAAGTGATAAACTGCGGTTCATTCCCCTTTGGAATACAATGTTTCCGGTACCATTGATTAGTACATCCTGAAGGAAAAGAGATGTACTGATACCTGTTCCGTCATCCATTACAATGGTGGATGAACTTACAGTCAGGTTTCCACGAATCCTGTTGGTTGCAAAATAACCATCCTGATCCCATGTCCCACCAGAAACATTGGCTGCTAAGGTCAGGTTTCCAAATATACTTGTTGCAACTCTGCTAGGATCACCAAGAGGAATGGATCCATCACTCCATTTTTGAATCACCAGATTACTGGTTGCAGAAAAAGCCTCAAGACTGTTGTAAAAAATACTTTCGTCAAGACTTGCATTGTTTCTCGGATTGTGAATGTAAGTGGCGGTACCATTTAAAGCAAAACTCTTGTTTGGTGTGGTAAATTCTATGCTTCCGTTATTTTGTAATGAACCACCTGTGTTTACGACAAGATTTCCTGCTACTGTTAAATAGCTGACAGCTGTGTTAGTGATGATGACAGTTCCATTAATCGTGAGGTCATTGATGGTTGGAGTATTCAGATCTATTGTCAATGTACATCCAAGAGCAACTGTAACGTTTTGACCGGCAGTTGGAGCTGCAGGATTCCACGTAGCTGTTGCCCACGTGCCGGAAGCAGTACAGGTTACTTGGGCGAAGCCAGGTGCATTCGCTGCAAAAATAAATAGGACAGTGATTAAAAATGAGCGAAGAATTTTCACTCTGATTATATCACAATACTTCCCCTTCAGACTGCTGTGTTTCACGTCTTTATCGAGATAAATTATAGTGTAGTAAAAGAGACCCTGTTGATGCTTGTAAATTTAATAAAATTTGCCGAATAAATGAACTCATAATTATATCTTATTGGATTGAAATGGAGCTTTTTAACCCATTTATTGCGCAAAATAGGCCTTTTGGGAGCCGAGTTCAAAGAAATCATGGTAAACAGTCTGATTTTCTAAGGGAATGCACAGCTTTTCAGGATCAATATCCTTTATAGAAAATTCCGGTTAACAGTTACTCAGGTTGAATAGTCATTCAGAACTAATATTAAAATAAAAACCAACTCCGGAATTTCCGAAGTTGGTTTTGTTTTAAAATAATCTACTCAGCTGAAAATTGATTTATTCAACTGCGAATCTGATCACCTGGTAACCTTCCGAAGTACTTAATTGAAGAAGATACATTCCGGGAGAGAAATCGCTGAAATTAATGACGTGTAAATTTCTGCCCAATACAGACGAACCCTGTGTAGTGTTCAATATTCTTCCACTTAAATCCACAACTTCAATTTTGTAATCTGAATTATCAAATGAACTTTTGAATTCAATATTCAGGTTTTCATGAGCAGGATTCGGGTAGATATTAAGACCAAGTTGTTTCTGGATTTCTTTTTGCGAACCAGACATTCTGCAAGGAGTTGGATTAATCATCAATGTCCGTGTTCCTGAAACTCCACAGGAGTTAATAGCTTTTACACCAATTTGACCGGCAACTCCGGTCACGTTGATAACAGCCATATTACTGATGGTCGGAGTTCCGGAAAGTACTGTATAACCTACAGGTACGATCACCTGGTAAATGCTTGCTCCCGGAACTGCAGGCCAGTTGTATACTTCATCACCACCGGCGCAAGGGCTTGAGTTACCAGAAAGTGAAGCAGGTGTGGAAGGGTTACCATAAACAGTAATGCAACGGTCAGAACCGGCACCGCATGCATTAATTCCATGCACACAAATACTACCGCTAACAAACACTGAAGGGAAAGTAACCGTAATACTATTGCTACTGGATGAACCTGTGGCACCGGCTGGAATACTCCATGCATAACCACCTGAAGCACCCGACATAGATGGAATTGTGTAAGTATAGGTTTGACCACATACACCGGCAGTCGGATCCCCTGTAATGTTTCCTGGTGTACCAAGTTTTCCACTGCTGATGGTTTTACAACGTTGAGCTGAGTTACCTGAAGGAGATCCGCATCCACTAACCGCAATAACGCAAACACTTCCGGATGTAAAACCGGCAAGAGTTGATACTGATGCGCTTGTTCCCGAACCAATAACTGAAATCCCGGAACCGGTAACAGACCAGTTATAGGAAGCAGCACCTGCAACAGTACTTATAGAATAGCTTCCTCCCGCACCAGGGCAAATTGTTGCTGCACCTGAAATTGCTCCCGGAAGAGGCGGTGAATTGGTGATGGAGATACAACGAACACCGCTATTTGTTCCACAAGAAGTTGATGCAAAAACACAAATTTGGCCACCGGTAAATCCGGAACCAAAATTAGCATTCACACTTGGTCCTGCTGTCGTAACTGTAGTACCTGCTCCATTCAAAGTTGCGTCACCGGTGATGGTCCAGGTATAGGAAGCTGCTCCGTCAACCGGACCAACTATATAAGTTTCATTTCCACCTGCGCATGCAATAGATGAACCGGATAAAGCAGGTGTTGATAAGGTAGCACGTATCCAACTGCATTTGGTATTTGGACTGTTCCCACAAGCATTTTTGGCAAATACACAAACGTTCCAACCTGAAATTCCAACTGGTGGAAGGGCAGTATAAGTCAAAGTAACAGTTGGTGAAGCGGAGACATAGGGGCTTGGGTTTCCATCAAACAAAATACCCGCAGGACCGCTCCAGGAATATCCTGTTGCGTTTGGAAC
>CAYMMN010000416.1:0-3173 GCA_964391495.1 uncultured Flavobacteriales bacterium
GTCAAGCACACACAAGGTTCCCAGCTTAAATCCATTGGGATCTATGAGTGGAGCTCCGGCATAGAAACACAAATTTGATTTTCCGGATAACATCGGATTGTTCGCGAAACGCTCGTCATTTTTTGCATTTGGAACAATAAATAAATCATCTCCCAGAATAGTGTACTGACAAAGTGATTGAGTCCTTGAAAATTCCTCCGCGCTGAAACCGAACTTTGATTTAAACCACTGACGATTTTCATCGATCAGACTGATCATTGCAATTGGCACTTCACATATTTGTGAAGCTAGTTGTGTGATGGCATCCAGGTTTATCTCGGGTGCTGTATCAAGTACACCATAGGAGCGAAGTGCACGTATACGTTCAGGTTCATTTTCAGGTATTGGCGGAAAAGTAAAATTCTGATCCATGTGGAATAAATTTTAATCCGAAGAAAATATGATAAAAAACGAAATTCAATAAAGAAATAATTCTTCCTAAAATAGAAAGTAAAATCTGTATCTGCAATAGTTAAAGAAATTCTTCACCACTGGATATAGTTAATTCGTGGAAAATTGCAGAAATACTTCGTCTTACACCTTCAATGAGGACTTATAAAAATCCAAACAACGTTTCCGTGCAAAAGTATAATCAACAATCGGAGACGGATAACTGAAGTCCTGAAATTCAGGAACCCATTTTTGAATATACTTTAATTCAGGATCGAATCTTTTCGTTTGTTCGTCCATGCTGAAAATACGAAAATATGGTGCGGCATCTACTCCTGTGCCTGCACTCCATTGCCAGCCACCGTTATTACTTGCCAATTCAAAATCAAGAAGTTTTTCCGCGAAATATGCTTCTCCCCATTTCCAATCAATTAATAAATATTTCGTCAGAAAAGTCGCCGTGATCATACGGACCCGGTTGTGCATGAATCCGGTTTCATTCAATTCCCGCATCCCTGCATCCACGATTGGATAACCTGTTTTTCCCTCACACCAGCATTTGAATTCCGTTTCATTATTTCTCCATTGCAAAAAATCATACTGACGTTTGAACGCGCCATTCACCACATGCGGAAAATGCCAGAGAATATACATATAGAATTCTCTCCAGATTAGTGCATTGACCCATTTTTCACTCAGAGACCATGCATAGCGAAACAATTCTCTCGGACTTACGGTTCCAAAACGCAGATGTATACTGATGCGTGAGGTTCCTGGAATACCTGGAATGTCGCGGGTCTTTTCGTAATCGCGAATGAGTTGTTCTTTTAAAAAATGCGAAGGAAAAAGAACGTGTGTATTTTTAAAACCGATTTGTTCAAGTGAAAGTATCGGCTTTGGATCAGCGGATAAAAAATTCTCGAAATAATTTTCAGTGGAAAATGACTGGAATGAATCTTCCGCTAAAATCATTTTCCATCTTTTCATGAATGGAGTGAAAACGGTGTATGGACTACCATCATCTTTTACAACATCGTTCTTTTCAAAAATCACCTGATCCTTATGAGTACTAAAGCTGATTCCATGATCCTTCAAATACTGATTTATGGTTTCATCTCTTTCGCGTGCATAAGGCTCATAATCATGATTTGTAAAAACACCTGATACTTTTGTCTCCAGACAAATTGTCTTCCAAACCTCCAGAGGTTTCCCGTAATAAGTATCCAGACGAGAACCGAATTTTTGTAATTCGGCATTTATCTTTTCGAGTTGCTGATGAATAAACACCAGACGCTTATCAGACTTATTCTCCAGTCTGTCCAGAATTTCTGTATCGAAAATAAATATTGCCCGCACCGGCAATCCTGATCGCAAAGCATGATACAAGCCTGCATTATCGTGCAGACGGAGATCACGGCGAAACCAGAAGATGTTGTGGAGCATTGGTGGTGGTTGGATTTTAGATTCTAGTTGTTAGAATTTAGATGTTAGTGGTTAGATGTTAGTGGTTAGTTTTGAGAGACACTGTCCCTCGTCCCCTTCGTCCCTCGTCCCTTTTTTAATTCAATCATTTATTGAGTAACAAATCCATGCTCTGAAATAAGTCGACATGCATAAATTGAAAACCGGTTTGTTGTAGTTTTTCGGAAGAGACTCTTTGTCCGTGCAGTATGATTTCAGATTTTTCACCGAGGAGAATCCGAAGAAGAAATGAGGGAACGGAAATTGGCCAAAATGGCCGGTGCATCGTTTTTGCCAATGATTTGATAAATTCTTTATTCGACACAGGTTCCGGAGCGGTGAGGTTGTAAACACCCTGAACATTTGGGTTAGCACTAACGTGAAGGATTGCTCTGCACACATCTTCTATATGTACCCAGGAAATAAACTGTCTGCCGGAACCGAGAGCTGAACCGACAAAAAACTTTACGGGTATTTTCATAACGGGCAATGCTCCTCCGTTATCTGCCAGAACAAATCCAATTCGCAGAATAATAACACGAATACCCAATTGTTCGATACGTCGGACAGATTGCTCCCATTCCATGCAGGTCATTCCAAGAAAATCTTTTCCCGGCGGGCTGTCTTCTTCCATCAATTCAAGTCCGGAATCGCCATAATATCCTGTCGCTGAGGCAGAAATGACAGTTTTCACATTATTTTTGCCAGTTTTGAGTGCATTATATAAAGTATCGGCGCTTTTACTCCGACTTTGGAGAATCTCCCATTTACGTTTGGCCGACCATCTTCCATCCGCTATACCTACGCCGGCAAGATTTACGATTGTATCAACACCCTCCAGGGCCTTGGGATCCACTTCCAGTTTGTCGGGATTCCATTGAAAAACAGGGCATTCCAGTTCTTGACGATTTCTGCTAAGTACAGAATAGTCAATTTTTTGATCAGAAAGCAGCTTTCGGAGATGCTCGCCGATGAAACCGGAACCACCGGAAATCAAGATTCTTGACGGAGTAGGCATCGAAAGAGATTATTATATTAGTCTGACAAGCGGGGGGCAAAATTGTTTCAAATTTCACTAAAAAAAGGGTCATTTCAGGTCTTTTTTTACGCCCCGGTTTATGCACTATTGCTTCTTAAAGAATAATTTACAAGAGTATTTGTGGAGATTCAAAATTATCCTACGTTTGCAACCCCTTCGGGGAAACCAATTTTTTGCTAATAACCTATAAAAATCATTGAAAAGTGGACGCAGTGAGCTATAAAACTGTTTCGGTTAACGCCAA
>CAYMMN010000417.1:0-3166 GCA_964391495.1 uncultured Flavobacteriales bacterium
TATTATGAGAAGACAGGTGATGACATGAACTAACTGCAAAAAATTAATTAACAACCCTTTTGCATCAAAAAAATTATCATAATATTGCGCCTTAAAATTCACCTAAACAACTTTTATCCTCACACGCAAATGAATAAGTTTAGAACATTGTCCTACATCCTGCTCGCCATCGCGGTAGCGGGTTGTAATGGTCTCGGTAAAATGGCTAAGAACTTCAACACAGTTAAGTATGAAGTTACGCCGAATCCACTTGAATTGCATGGCGACAGCGTTGCCATCGCTATCAAAGGAACCTATCCTGCAAAATATTTTGCAAAGAAAGTGGACGCTACTGTGACTCCATCCATCAAATCAGCAACTGCTGATCACCCTTACAAGTCAGTAACAAATGTTGGTGAAAAATCAACTACTGCCGGTAACAAGGTGAATTATAAAACTGGTGGAAGTTTCACTTATAGCGACAAGATCGCTTACACTCCTGACATGAAGTCTGCGGATGTAATGGTTAAAGCCAGCGGTTCAAAAGGCAAGACAACAAAAGATCTTGGCTCAATGAAAATTGCTGACGGTACAATCGTTACTCCATTGCTTGTAAAGGCAGATGAGAAAGTGATTTCAGGAAAAGATCAGTTCCAGCGTATCACTCCTGCAACTTTTGAAGGTACAATGTACTATCTCATTAACACATCAAACGTGAATGCAGGCTTCAAAGTAAAGCAGTGCAACATCAGCAATAAAGTTGAATTCGCTAAACTTGACAGCGCTGTTAAAGCTATGAGCGTTGCTCCATATAGCCTCAAAGGAATCAGCATCATGGGTTATGCATCTCCTGATGGTACTGAAAAGATCAATGCTGATCTTTCTGTAAATCGTAGCAAAGCTTCAGCGAAATACCTGAGCGGAATTTTCAACAAAATGAAAATGAAGATCAGTCCTGACAGTTCTTTCTTCACAAAGAACAACACCAATGAAGACTGGGCTGGTTTCCAACAGTTGATGTCTGCTTCTGACATGGCTCAGAAAGATATGATTTTGCGTATCGTTTCTTCAAATTCTGATGCTGAAGCGCGTGAAATGGAAATTAAGAAAATGGGTAAAGCATATACTGAAATCGCTGAAGGCGTATTGCCAAAACTGCGTCGTTCAGCAATTACACTGAATGGCGAAAAGACAGGCCGTTCTGATGAGCAGATTTCAGCTCTTGCTAAATCCAGCACACCGGATTCCCTTAGCGTGGAGGAAATCCTGTATGCAGCTACTTTAACTCAGGACAATGCTGAAAAACTTAGCATCTACAAAACTGCTGAGCGTTTGTACCCACAAGAATGGAGAGCTGCAAACAATGCAGGTACTATTCTCTTCATGACAGGTGATGTTGATGGCGCGATGACTGAATTCAACAAAGCTGACCAGTTATCTGCAGGAAATACAACAGTTAAAAATAACCTCGGTGCTTGCTATAGCCGTAAAGGTGATCGCGCAAATGCAACCATGATGTATGCTGCTGCTGCAGGTGCAGGTCCTGAAGTAAACCAAAATCAGGGTATCCTCGATATCAAAAATGGTAACTACGGAATGGCTGTAAGTAATTATTCAAACACAAACAGTTTCAATGCAGCGCTTGCAAAACTTCTTTCCGGCGATAAAGACGGAGCGATGTCTACCATCGAAGCTTCACCTGATAAAGAAACAGCTTCCGGTTACTACCTGAAAGCAATCATTTCTGCCCGTAAAGGTGATGCTGCCGGTGTTGCCAGCAACCTGAAGAGTTCTTGTGAAAAAGACGCTTCAATGAAAGCAATGGCTGCTGAAGATCGTGAATTCATCAAATGGTTCAACGACGCTTCTTTCAAATCAGCGATCCAATAATTGAAATAAAATTTTGAATGAGGTCATGAGTGTATGACCAATTTCCAAATCGCCTCTGTAAAACTGATTTACTCATCAGAGTAATCGGTTCAAAACAGAGGCGATTTTTTTTGTAGATTTGATTTATAAAACAATACAGTTTAAATTTCACATTCCAATTATTTCTTTGTTGAATGGATTGTCAATTGTCCTTCGTTCCGGAATATTTTTTCAAGGTGTTTTTTATCCTGGAATTGAACTTATCTAACCATCGCTGAACAATGTCACACTTCCAGGAATCCAGTTATAAAGCACATCAGGACGGCCGCAAGTTTGTGGGTAAGGATATTGAAGCGGTCATGAATAAGAACTCGGTTGATTACTGGCGTCACGAGCGAATGTACAACACCTTATTGCCATTGTTAAACAGTTACCCGAATGCGCGTTGGCTCACTGTTGGCGATGGTAATTTCGGGAAAGATGCAAATTACATTCTGAGCAAAGGTGGAGATGCCATGGCTACTGACCTGAACAATCCATCATTTGAATCCGCCCTTGAACAAGGATTTATTAAGGAATTCAAACTGGAGAACGCAGAAAATCTGAGCTTTCAGGATGGTAGTTTTGAATTTGCATTGTGTAAGGAAGCCTATCATCATTTCCCCAGACCTTACATCGCGATTTATGAGATGCTCAGAGTTACTTCTAAGGCAATTGTACTCATAGAACCGAATGATCAGGATACTTTGTCATTACCGGACATGACCCTTGGAAATGGCTTCTTTTGGTTCATGAGAGCATTCGTAAAGACAATAAAGAATTTCATCCGTAAGCCTGTCAAGCCTGCGCTTGATTATACCTTGTTTTATGAACCCGCGGGAAATTTTGTATTTACACTCAATTATCATGAGATGAAAAAAGTTGCGGTCGCTTTGAACTTTCCCGCAATCGCTTACAAAGGATTTAATGATACATACATAGAAGGAACAGGTGATGAAATGCTTGCTGACAAAGGCCCGATTTACCGGCATGTTGCAAAGGGAATCAGCAAGCGTGATAAACAAGTTAGATTAGGTTCCAATTTTCCAACTATGATCACATTCGTAATTTTTAAAACAGAACCTTCCGGAGCATGTGTTGAATCCTTGAAATCTAGTGGGTTTGTATTTGAAAAATTGCCACATAATCCTGTTATTGGCTGATACAGCTATCCATTGTTTTCTTAAAAAAGAAAGCCGGAAATTATTTTCCGGCTTTCTTTTTTGTATTCTGAACCCAATATAGGTCAGTTAAGATTTTTTAGTTCCCTGTTAATGAT
>CAYMMN010000418.1:0-3162 GCA_964391495.1 uncultured Flavobacteriales bacterium
AGCTGTTTTGGCAATGGCTTTCAGACTGTCTTTCTTCTGTTCGGCCGCGCGTTTCTCTAAATAAAATTTAGGTTGTACCACGCCTTCGAGCATTCGTTTTTCCAATTCAGGACGTGAAATGGTATCGCTGAGATATTTTTCAATCATCAAACTCGCGATAGGTGCGCCCCAGTCGGAACCCCAACCTCCGTTTTCAACCATGATGCCGATGGCGATTTTCGGATTCTCACGCGGAGCGAAACCAACGAACAAACTGTGATCTTTCCCGTGCGGATTCTGAGCTGTTCCTGTTTTACCGCAGATGGTGATGCCTTTGATTTTAGATCCCGCGGCTGTTCCTGATTCCACCACACTTTGCATACCCTGGATCACAATCTCGTAATATTTCGGATCAATATCCGTATAATTTTTTTCAGTGAAGTGTTTATCAGGCGTTCTTACTTCATCTATTTTCTTTACGATATGCGGAATATAAAAGTATCCTTTGTTGGCGATGATGCACATCGTGTTCGCCATCTGTAGCGGAGTAATTCCCAACTCTCCCTGACCGATCGAAAGCGAAACTACCGTTGATGAACGCCATCTTCCTTTGCCGAAATATTTATCATAGTACTGAACAGTAGGCACGTTTCCTTTCAACTCCTGCGGAAGATCCGAGAACAAACGTTTTCCGATCCCGAAAGTCAATACATGGTTTCTCCAGTTTTCATAGCCTTGTTCTGTTGAGCTGAATTTCTTCTGATCCACAATGCTTCTGAAAACATAACAGTGATAGGTGTTACAAGAATGAGCAATCGCCGATTCCAGCGCCAGAGAACCATGCCGCGCGTCGCATTTGACAGTCTGACTGCCCATGTGATATCCTCCATCACAATAATAACTGGTTGAAGCGTTGAGCACTCCTTCCTGTTCACCGATGAGGTCATTGATGAGTTTGAATGTTGATCCGGGAGGATAATAAGCCATCAATGCGCGGTTGAAAAGAGGCTTTGTCGGCTCCTTCAACAGCAAGGCGTAATTTTTTGTACGTGCACGACCCACCAATAAATTCGGATCATAGGAAGGATTGCTGACACAGGCAAGAATTTCTCCTGTTGAAGGTTCTATCGCCACAACCGCTCCGACTTTATTCGCGAAAAGTCTTTCACCGTATTCCTGAAGATCACGGTCAAGAGAGAGTGTGAGATTTTTTCCTGCTACAGAAGCGGTATCGTATTTTCCGCCCATGTAACTTCCTTTCTCACGATTGAACACGTCGACCATTACCCTTCGGCTTCCCCGCACTCCGCGCAGACTGGATTCATAGGATTGTTCTATTCCGCTTTTACCGATATAGTCACCATCGCGGTAGTATGGATTTTTTCTGGTGATGCTGCTATCTACCTCACCGATGTAACCAAACAAATGCGCCGCGATAGGAGTTGGATATTTACGCAAGGTTCGTGGCTGAACGAAGAAGCCGGGGAACTTGTAGAGTTTCTCCTGCAAAGTCGCATACGTTTCAACCGATAATTGTTTTTCAAACAAAGATGGTTTTACCGGCGAATAAGCCCGGGCTTTTTTGTATTTCTCGGTATAATCTTCAGGCGTGATTCCGATGAGCTGACACAGTTCCAGCGAATCCGCCATGTGTTTTGCCTGCTTCGGAATGATCATGAGATCATAAACAGGTTCATTATATACAAGCAGTTTTCCTTTACGATCATAGATGAGTCCGCGTGAGGGATATTCGATGACAAGGCGCTGCACATTATTTTCCGCGGATGTTTTATAACTGTCGTCAATGACCTGGATATAGAACAGCCGCATCAGATAAATCAACCCGACGGAAAAAAAGATGAAATAAATTACTGTCTGTCTACCCGATGAGACGTTCATTTCGTTTTGAGGATCTTCCGAAGAGGTATTGTCCGAGCAGAATAATTACAACCGTAATTGCCGCGTTGAGTACGACCCTGACCAGTGTGATAAAAAATTCACTGAACCGGAATACTTCTACATAAAAGTACACGAGATGATGCAATACGACCAAAATGGAAACATAAGTTATAAACCAGTTGAAACCCATGACCTGTGGGCTCAGACTGGTTTCCGCTTCGTATCCGTCGCGTGGAGCGATGAGACGTAAAATTCCCGGTCTTGCAAAGGCGACAAAAACGGAAGCCGCGGCATGCATTCCACTTGTATTTCCGAACATGTCAATTGTTAAACCGATGAACAAAGCGAGCACAAGAAGCAACCACTTTGGTGTTTCTATGGGCAACATCAGTATGAACAGAATGTAGACATACGGATTGAAGTATCCACTCCATTGGATATGGTTCAGCACCAGCACCTGGATGGCGACCAGGAACAGGAAACGAAATGCATTTTTTAGAATTTTAATGATCATTCGGCTGATTTTCTTCCAGTTTCCTTTGTTCGTCCTTGTACAGGTTGCTTATGATATATACATAGGTGAGGTTTCCAAAACTGGTGGATAATTTCACGCTGATGTCCTGGAAATTATTTCCCGTAGTAGGATCAACTTTATCCACAGTTCCAATCATTACACCTTCCGGAAAAATGGAAGAAAAAGAACTGGTGACGATAGTATCACCCAGACTAATCTTTACATGTTTCGCGATATCTGTCAATGCTCCGTGTGTTGCATCCGATCCTTCCCAGACCATGGAACCGATGTATCCGCTCTTTTTAAAACGGGCGCTGATCCTTGTGTCTTTGTGCAGGAAAGAGAGTACCGAACAATAATGTTCAGAGACATCTTTCACAATCCCGACAATACCTTCAGCGGAAACAACACCCATCTCAGGCTTAATTCCCTGCATGGAACCTTTGTTCAGTGTCAGGTAATTGTTTCTTCGGTTGATGGAATTATTCACCACTTTGGCTGTGAGAAAAGTATACTGTTGTTTATGGATCGTATCAACGACCAGTTGTTTGAGCGCACTGTCGATATAAAATACATCCGGAATGAGCGTACGCAGCGAAGCGTTTTGTCTTGACAGCGCATCATTGGCAGCACGGAGATTGATGTATTCCGTAACCGCGCTCACCATGGTATTGACTTCAGCTGCTACTTTGTTGGTTGAATTAATAAAACTCGCACGCTCAACATTATTATTCTGTACAATCAGATTCCCGCTGAACGCATCCAGGTGA
>CAYMMN010000419.1:0-3146 GCA_964391495.1 uncultured Flavobacteriales bacterium
CTGCTCTTGAGATACAAGGGACATTTGACGATTGTCAGGCTCTGGTTAAAAAAGCTTTTCTCGACAGTTCTCTGAAAGAAAAATACAGACTCAGCAGCGCGAATAGCATCAATATTGCGCGACTGATTCCGCAGAGCTTTTATTACATCGATGCATGGAAACAGATGCAGATGATGGATCCCGGTCCGGTTGTATTTTCAGTGCCGAGTGGAAATTTCGGAAATCTAAGTGCCGGATTATTTGCAAAAAGAATGGGACTGCCGGTAGAGAAATTTGTCGCTGCAAATAATCGTAATGACAGTGTTTTGGATTATCTGAAAACGGGAAATTATAAAGCTAAAAATACAATTGCTACCATTTCAAATGCAATGGATGTTGGAAATCCATCCAACTTCGCAAGGATGCTTGATTTGTACGAAAATGATCCTGAAAAAATGCGGGCAGACATTAGCGCCTATTCATTTGATGACGATCAAACAAGATCTGCAATGATGGAAGTTTTTCAGGAATACAAATATGTGATGGATCCGCATGGTGCTGTGGGTTATCTTGGATGGAATTCTTTTGTTCAGGACAAAAAAACAAATGCAAATGGAATCATTCTTGAAACCGCTCATCCTTCAAAATTTAAAGACGTAGTAGAAGAAACGTTAAAAATTCAGGTAGCACTCCCTGAACAATTGTCATCAATAGCGGATAAATCCAAGAATTCAATTGTTTTGAAAGCCGAGTATCCGATTTTTCATCAATACCTCATGGAAAGAGGTTGATTTGACGTTTTTTGCTCATCGGGTTTTTTGAAAACTCGCGAAACTTATCCTAAATTGCCGGTTCAATTAAAGCCAACAAAACAAGGTTTTGTTAATTGACTATTAAGGCAATATGAAATTCAGGATACTACTCATTTCTCTCATCATTTTCCTTGTAAACAGGACTTCAGCGACGACCTTGCAAGGCAGTATTTTAACAGACACATCTATTCGTGGCCCTGTTGATGTAATCGCTCAGGTCAGTCTGGCACCAAACATTACTCTCACTTTTGAGGAAGGTGCAATACTCAACATGCACACCGGTGCATCCATCGTTGGTTCTGATGGTTCTCACATTGTTTTCTCAGGAACTGTTTCCAAGCCAATTTTGATTAATGCTGCTGATGGTAAAAACTGGGGCAAAGTTGAAGCCAATGGAGCCACCGGACATCTTGAAGTTCATCACGTACAGTCTCATATGGGGCAATTTCGTGTGATGAAGGGAGCTACAGCGATTATTGAGGATTCCTATATGCACGATTATTTTCAGGGTGATAATCCGATCGTATATACGGAAGATGCCGGTAATGTAAACATCAGTCGATGCAAATTCAGCAATTATTATGAGCTCAATCTGGTACGTACTTTAGCAGTGGTAGAAGATTGTTTGTTTCAGTTTATGACTGCTGATGGTATTGACTTCGATAATTCTCCGCCGGGAACAATTCTTCGCCGATCTACTTTGCAATACGGTCGTGGGTTTAATATTGACGCCATTGATTTTGGAAAAGTAAATTTTACCGGTAATGGATCGATAGCGCTTGTCGAGCAATGTTTAGTCCATGATATTTCGGATAAAGGAGTTTCAGTTGGAGAAGGAGCGCTGGATGTAACCATTCGTGGTTGTGTTTTCTTCAACTGTGGTGCAGGTTCTGCGGTGAAAGACAATTCCATTGCCCACATTTTTAACAACACTATCGTAGGGTGTGATGCCGGTATTGAATGCGTAGAAAAAAATCCCGGGCTGGGTGGCGGACACGCGTTCACTTACAACAACATCATCTGGAAATCGCACGAACCATTTTTCATCAACAGTACAGGTACTGCGGATATTCAGTACAGTCTGATCGACGGAATGTCTCCCGATGCAAGCCGGCATATTTTTTATGCAGACCCATTATTTACCAACGAGACATTAACGGATTATCATTTACTTCCCGGATCTCCGGCAATAGGTGTAGGATTGAATGGAGAAGATCTGGGTGCGATATTCCCGGTTGGTGGAATCTTTAATCAACCCAATGAACTGGTACTTGGAGTTCCCAATCCATTCAGTGTCTTCAAAGGAGGAGAGGAATCTGCAATCTGGTGGGCGAGCAGTCCTTCAATTTCAAAAATCAATATTGAATTTTCTTCAGACAACGGAGACAGCTGGACCAGCATACAATCGAATGTTGACGCGAAGCTGAAAGGTATTCCATGGAACATTCCACAGGTTTATTCTAGTCGTTGTTTGGTGAAACTGACAGATGTGATTAATCCGGCCATCACTGTCACTAATGTATTGCCATTTTCTATTCTCCCTGAAATAGATTCTACCGGTGTTCCTGTCTTTTCTACGGGTTCTGGATTTTTCGATCAGCCTGTTGATCTTTCAATTACAGCACCTGCAGGAGCAACGATTCTTTACACAACAGATGGATCAGACCCTTCTGATAAATCAAATGTGTACACAGGTACCATTCATCTGGATTACGATTCAATTCCTGTCGGACAACAAGAACTCAATATCACTGCATCACAAAGTTATCATCAGCCTTACAGTTACATTCGTACATCACCAGTTTGGCAGGATGGTCCTACCGTTGCTTTCTGGCGTAAACCTACCGGAACAATATTCAAAGCACACATCATTCGTGCAAGAGTATATGATCCTCTGAAAGGTCTGGGGCCGATTAAAACGCATTCTTATTTCATCCATCCACAGATGACGACCGGTCGCTATACATTGCCGGTAGTTTCTTTGGTGACAGATCCTGGAAATCTTTTTGATTATTACAAAGGAATTTATATTCCGGGAGCATCTTTTAAGGATAGTTCCTGGACAGGGAATTATGAATTTAAAGGAAGAGCTTCCGAGAAGCCGTTTCATTTTGAATATTTTGATGAGCATGGTGTAAAGCAGTTATCTCAGAGTATTGGTGTTCGTGTTCGTGGAGAATGGATTCGAGCGGTTGGGCAAAAGGCATTGACCTTGTATGCCAGGAGCGAATACGATACTGAAAATAATTTCAAGTATCCATTTTTCACAGGATTGAAAAAACCGGGTACTAATGAATACCAGACAAAATTAAAGAGATTAATACTTCGTAACAAAGGTAACGAATGTTGGTATTA
>CAYMMN010000420.1:0-3143 GCA_964391495.1 uncultured Flavobacteriales bacterium
CAAAGAACAGAACTATATCAATAAATTTTATTCCTGTTGGGCGAAAATCGTCTCTGTTTTCGTTTTGATTTGTCATTGACTTTGTCATTTATTCATTATTTGAAAATTCAAATTTTCCCTATTGGAGTTAATGTGCTGTGATATATTTCGGTTATGTTAAAATGATTCTTAATGCTGGATACATAAAAGCACAATTAATTTTTAAATCACGACTCTCGAAAATAGATTTCTCTGATTATAAACGTATGAAAAAACCTGTAATCGAACAAAATCACTCTGCAACCTAGCCCCGGCCGAAAGGAGGTACGACTGGAGGACGGGAAGGGCGGGGGCTACGGAGAGGGGGCTTTCGCTCCGATTTTTTTTCGCGCAAAGTTCGCAGAGAATTAGCGCAAAGGGCGCAAAGGTGGGGCGTTTCGGGGTTTGTTAATTTGGCGTATCTTTAATGCTCAGATCTGGCTTATTGGTGTTGGTTTCCGGGGTTGGAAGACTCCTTTTGGCATTTGTATTTATTTGGAAAACAGATAGATGTAATTTTGCGGGAACTTACTGAACCTAAGCAAGGTCGGGAGTGTTACACTGGAAATGTCGAATTCAAGTCCATATCGGGAGCGGTTTGATGCACTGAAAATTTGTGTGTTGATCCCGACTTATAACAATGCCGCTTCACTCGCAGGAGTGATCCGGGAGGTACTGGACTTTACACCGAATGTTATCGTGGTGAATGACGGGTCGACGGACGGGACGAGAGAGGTGCTGGATGGTTTCCGCGATCTGAACTGTATTCATTTTCATGAGAACGTTGGCAAGGGCTGGGCTTTGCGAAAGGGTTTTGAAGCGGCTGTGGATGCGGATTATCGTTATGTGATCACACTGGATTCAGACGGACAGCATCGCGCGAAAGATTTACCGGCTTTTCTTGATGAGATTGAAAACCGTCCGGATGCGATCATCATCGGTGCGCGCAACATGCAACAAACAGATGTGCCGGGGAAAAGCAGTTTCGGACATAAGTTTTCTAATTTCTGGTTTCGTGTGGAAACGGGTATCAATGCGCCAGATACGCAAAGTGGTTACAGACTTTATCCTGTGCAATTGTTCAAAGACATCCGCTGGTTCACAAAAAAATATGAGTTTGAAATAGAAGTCCTCGTGCGCTCCGCCTGGAAAGGAATCGCGATTCATTTTGTGGGCATTGATGTGTATTATCCTCCTGCTGAAAAACGTGTCACACATTTCCGGCCCTTTCAGGATTTCTCACGCATCAGCGTGCTCAATACTTTCCTGGTGATCGCCGCTTTTCTTTATATCAAACCCAGGGATTTTATCCGCGGTTTGTTCGACAAACAAAAAGTAAAAACTTTCTTTGATGAACATGTGCACAGTCCGCACCAGAGTACAGGACTAAAAGCCATGTCTGTCGCCTTCGGAGTTTTCATGGGCATTATTCCCATCTGGGGCTTTCAGCTGGTGTGCGCGATTTTTCTCGCGATACTTTTTCGTCTGAACAAAGCCATCGTGATCGTCGCCGCCAACATCAGCATCCCGCCGATGATTCCCGTGATCATTTTCCTGAGTTATAAAATGGGTCATTTTGTACTCGGTGAAAGAGCTGTGGATATGGCCTTCACATCCGACATTACGCTTGATTCCATCAAACTGCACGGAGAACAATACATTGTGGGAAGTATCCTGCTGGCTTTTGTCGCCGCCGCTGTTTTGGGAATACTTTCTTATCTTCTCATCAAAATTTTTAAACGTAGCACTCACCTGGCCGGATAGAATTTCATGGGAAAGATTTTTATCGCTCTGTATAATTTCTTTGAGAGGCAACGCGCAATCTATTTCGCGACATTGCTGCTCATCATTGGTGGCGCTGCATTTTTCGCTTCACGCATTCATCTCGAAGAGGATATTTCCAAAGCGCTTCCCAAAGACAAAAAAATTGAAAAGCTGAACGAGGTTTTTCAGAATTCAAAATTCCTCGACAAACTCGCGATCTCGGTTTCACTTACTGACACCAACGCCGCTGCTGATCCCGACAGTCTGGTTGCATTCGCCACCCGACTGAACAGCGCGATGGAAGCGCAATTGCAGCCGTATATCAAAAAGATCACTTTTCGTATTGATGATCAGCTGGTGCTGGACATGTTCCAGACTATTCGTGATCATCTTCCGGTTTTTCTGGAAGAAAGAGATTATCTGCATTTCGACAGCATCATTCAACCCGCAGCGCTTCGTTCTACGCTCGAGCAGGATTTTCGCACGCTGACATCTCCTGCCGGAATGGTGCTGAAGGATATCATCAGTCATGATCCTGTTGGTATCACCGTTCCCGCGATGAAGAAGCTTCAGGCTTTGCAGGTGGATGAAAATTTTGAGCTTTACGACAATTGTATTGTTACAAAGGATCACAAAACATTGGTGCTTTTTGTCACACCAAAATATCCTCCCGCGAATACAAAGATGAATGCTCCGCTCATCAGCGGCGTCAATTCCATCATTACGGAATTGAGCAGCGAGAGCGGAGGAAGGGTTCGTGCAAGGTATTTCGGAGCGTCCGCTGTCTCTGGTGGCAACGCGACGCAACTGCGACGTGATTCGATTTTCACACAGGGCGTCACCGTTGTTTTTCTGATTCTTTTTATCGGAATCTATTTCCGCAAGAAGCGCGCGCCTTTGCTGGTATTACTTCCGGTTGCATTCGGGGCTTTGTTTTCGCTTTCCTGTATTTATTTTTTGAAAGGAGAAATTTCTGTCATCGCGCTTGGGACCGGATCGGTGGTCTTCGGGATCGCGGTGAACTATTCGCTGCATCTTTTCAATCACTATCGTCACCGCCGCGATATCCGCGAAGTACTGCATGATCTGGCGATGCCATTGACAGTCGGAAGTTTCACGACAATTGGTGGATTTCTCTGTCTGCAGTTTGTGAAATCGGAAATGCTCCGGGATCTCGGATTATTCACGGCTTTTAGTCTGATCGGTGCTTCTTTATTTACCTTGATATTTCTGCCGCATCTTGTCGTCTCGAAAAAGGATGCCGTTTACAAAGAACCCAAACACAGCTGGATCGATAAGGTGAGCGCATTTGGTCTGCATCACAACAGGATTCTGGTTTTATGTATCGTGTTGCTTACGAT
>CAYMMN010000421.1:0-3132 GCA_964391495.1 uncultured Flavobacteriales bacterium
ATTCATTCCACCGCCGCCACCAAATCCACCATTTCCTCCAACACCCTGATGTCCGTACTGATCGTATCGCTGCTTTTTTTCTGCATTACTCAGAACCTCATATGCTTCAGCCGCTTCTTTAAATTTATCCTCCGCTTCCTTGTTACCTGGATTTTTATCCGGGTGATACTTCAAAGCCATTTGCCTGTAAGCCTTTTTGATCTCAGCTTCAGACGCACCTTTTTGTACTCCCAGTACTTCGTAATAATCTCTTTTGGACATAATTCTTTATTCAGCTGTAACAGGACTATTCTAAACTAATTTTAATTCACAGGACAGAGAATTTAATTCCCTACGATAACTTTCGCGTGACGGATAACTTTATCGTTGAGATAATATCCTTTTTCAACTTCTTCAATCACCTTTCCTTTTAAGTCTTCTGTAGGAGCAGCCACATTGGTAATCGCGTCATGCAGATCAGCATCAAATGGTTTTCCCACTGACTCCATGGCTTTTAATCCCTTGGCCTCAGTGGTAGATTTGATTTTATTGTAGATGAGTTGAATTCCTTCACGGATCGATTCGACTTCCTTTGTTTGTGGAAAGGATTTCATTGCACGTTCTATGTCATCAATGACCGGAAGAATGGAAAGAAATATTTCAGCACCGGCCATTTTATTCTGCTCTATACGATCGCGTGCTACCCGTTTTTTGTAATTATCAAATTCAGAGAAGAGTCGCAGCAAACGATCTTTAGTTTCTGATAATTCCGCTTCCAGTTTAGCAACAGGATCTGCTTCCGCTTCCTCTGCTGCAGGTAAAGCACCTTCTTCGGTTACCTTGCTGCTTGCATTCTCATCAAAATTGCTGGTTTTCCCTTCTGAATTCTGGTCTATTGTCTCGTTCATATCCTGATTTGACTTCATTTCCTTTTCCCGGTTAAATATTTTTCTAAAACTAAAGGCTTTCTGCTTTCTCAAGGATTTTGCCATGCGTGTTTAAAAGCCAATTTGTCAGCGTATAAATGAAAAGACAGAAGAACACAGGTTCTTCTGTCTTTTTTTTGAAGTATTTATTATTTTACTTAACGATCAGTTTTTCAAGCTGTTGCTCGAGAGTTGCACCTCTCAGGTCCTTGGCTATGATTACTCCTTTTTCATCAATCAACCAATTGGTTGGGATAGCCTGAACACCATACATTTTAGCTGCATCAGAGTACCACCATTTCAAATCACTTACGTGATTCGGCCATTCTAAACCATCTTGTTTAATGGCATTCATCCAAGGATCCTTTGCCTTGTCAAGAGAAACACTGTAAACGGTAAAACCCTTTGCTTTTTGATATTTTGCGGCTTTATATTTCTGATAAGCTTTTACAACATTAGGGTTTTCCATTCTGCATGGACCACACCAGGAAGCCCAGAAATCAATTAATACAATTTTACCTCGGAGGGAAGAAAGAGGAAGCGGTTTTCCATCCGGAGTGTTCAACTTAATATCCGGAGCAATATTCCCAATCTCGGTTCCAACAGGTAATTGCTGAGCAGAAACTTCTGAAAACCAAGCTTTTGCGATGATAATAAATGCTAAAATTGCTATTTTTTTCATTTTTTAGGTTTTGAAGGCAACAATTGGTCAAGAATCCTGCCAATCAGTCTGCAAATATAGTTAATTAACCACTAAACTTAAACCTAAACCCTTGTAATACTGGCGCCCAGAGCATTCAGTCGCTCATCTATCCGTTGATAACCTCGGTCGATCTGCTCGATATTGTGAATTACGCTTTTTCCTTTGGCAGACATTGCTGCGATCAACAAGGCTACCCCGGCTCGTATATCCGGTGATGTCATTTGAATTGCACGCAATGGAAACTTCCGGTTCAATCCAATCACTGTTGCCCGGTGTGGATCGCAAAGAATGATCTGAGCTCCCATATCAATCAGTTTATCGACAAAGAACAAACGGCTTTCAAACATTTTCTGATGAATGAGAACAGTTCCGTTTGCTTGTGTTGCTGTAACGAGAATGACACTCAATAAGTCCGGAGTAAATCCGGGCCATATTGCATCCGCAACTGTAAGTATGGATCCATCGATGAATGTTTCGATTTCGTAATGTTCCTGTCTTGGAATAAACAAATCATCACCACGAAGCTCCATCTTTATTCCCATCCTTTCAAAAACACCCGGTATTACACCAAGATTTTCAAAGCTAACATCTTTGATGGTGATTTCAGATTTTGTCATCGCTGCAAGACCGATGAATGAACCAATCTCAATCATATCCGGCAACAACTTGTGCTCTGTTCCTTTGAGACTTGCAACACCTTCTATTTCCAGGAGATTTGAACCGATACCGTTGATCTTTGCTCCCATCCTGTTGAGCATTTTACACAACTGTTGCAGGTATGGCTCACAAGCGGCATTGTAAATGGTAGTTTTTCCTTCGGCAAGCACTGCTGCCATCACAATATTTGCAGTACCTGTTACTGAAGCTTCGTCAAGCAACATGTAGCAGCCTTTCAACTTCTTCGCATGAACATTGTAAAAACTATCCTTGTCGTTGTATTCAAATTCCGCGCCCAGCTTTTGGAAACCGATGAAGTGAGTATCCAGACGTCTTCTTCCAATCTTGTCACCTCCTGGTTTTGGAATCCTTGCTTTACCAAACCGAGCAAGCAATGGACCAACGATCATGATTGAACCTCTCAAAGCCGCGGCTTGCTTTTTAAATTCTGTCGTATCCAGATAATCCAGATTAATATTCTTTGCTTCGAATGTAAATTCGCCCTTGAGCACACCTGTTTGCTCTACATGAACACCCATGTGTTGCAACAATTCGATGAGTTTATTTACATCGCGGATATCGGGAATATTGCGGATCAGTACTTTTTCCGGCGTCAACAGCGTGGCGCAGATAATCTGTAAAGCCTCATTCTTCGCGCCTTGAGGAGTAATCTCCCCGTGCAATTCCAAACCGCCAACTACTTCAAAACTATTTCCCATCACACTGTATTTTACCGGATTAAGATAGATTTTCGATGAACATTCCAAAGGAGGCTACCCCCCTTCGAATCACACTACGAAATAAGAGAGGCGAAGTGAAAGAGAATGACCTGCTTTTAAAAGTTTTGAACATTACCAAATGAAAAAC
>CAYMMN010000422.1:0-3130 GCA_964391495.1 uncultured Flavobacteriales bacterium
CTGGGGCGATGATGGTACTGCTTGTACAGGTTCCGACCAGGTTTCAGATACGCCAAATCAGGCAGGTGAAAATTATGGTGCTCCGGCATTCCCACGCACAGATGGTTGTTCTACAACTTCACCAGGTGTAATGTTCATGAACTACATGGACTACACTGATGACAATGCAATGAACATGTTCACCAGTGGACAGTCTGCACGTATGGCTGCATTGTTCGCTACAGGTGGTACACGTGCAGCAATGCTTACTTCAACAGGTTGCCAGGCTGGAAGTACTACTTGTAATGTTCCTACCGGAATGTCTACAACCGGTATTACTTCTTCTACTGCAACTTTAAACTGGACTGCTGTTTCAGGTGCTAGTTCTTATAATGTTCAATACCGTATTGTAGGTGCTGCAACATGGACATCAACTACCTCAACAACTGCATCAAAAGCCCTTACAGGCCTTGTTGCTTCTTCTAATTACGAATGGCAGGTAGCAACTGTGTGTGCTTCCGGTACAAGTGCATTCACAGCATCTACTACATTCAGCACTCCTGCAGTTGCAACATGCGGCGCTGCAACCGGAATGTCTACAACAGGTATTGGTTCTACAACTGCTACTCTAAACTGGACAGCTGTATCAGGCGCTACTTCGTATAATGTACAATACCGTATTGTTGGAGCAGCTTCATGGACGTCTACTACATCAACTACCAACTCAAAATCACTTACAGGTCTCGTAGCTTCTTCAAATTACGAATGGCAGGTACAAACTGTTTGTTCAGGTGGTAGCAGCGCATTTACAAGTTCTACTAACTTCAGTACAACAGCTGCCGCAGCATGCGGACTTGCAACCGGTATGGCAACTTCTGCTATTACCAGCTCAGGCGCAACACTCAGCTGGACAGCAGTAAGTGGCGCAACCAGTTACAATGTTCAATACCGCATTGTTGGTGCAGCTGCATGGACAGCTACTACAAGTGCTACAAATTCTAAAGCTCTTGCAGGTTTGGTTGCATCTTCCAATTACGAATGGCAGGTACAAACAGTTTGTGCGAGCGGTAACAGTGCTTTCACTGCTTCTACAAACTTCACTACTTCTGCTGCTTCTGCTTGTTCTGATATTTACGAGTCAAACAATACATCCGGTACCGCAAAAACGATTGCTACAAATACAGACATCACCGCGATGATCGGAACTACTACGGATGCCGACTGGTTTAAATTTGTAACCACTTCTCCAAACACTTATATCAAAATCAATTTGACAAATCTGCCATTTGATTACGATATCCGTTTGTATAATTCTTCTGTTTCCCAACTTGGAATTTCTCAGGCAGGTGGAACTACAAGTGAGCAAATCATCCGTAATACAACAACTGCCGCAACATACTACATCAAAGTTTATGGATATAATAGTGCATATAGTGCAACTCTGTGTTATAAACTTCGTGTAAGCGTAGGTTCTACTGCATTCCGTACAGTACAAGACATCGTTGCTGAGCCTGTTGATGAACCCGCAATTAACGACTTCAACCTGTTCCCGAATCCTGCGAAGGAAGAAGTGAATGTAGCATTCTCAGCTTCTCAAAATGAATCCATCCAGGTACGTGTATTTGACATGGTTGGAAAAACAATCCTGAATCAGAACTTCAATGTTGAATCAGGTTATAATAAATTGAGCCTTGATCTCACCTTGATGAATAAAGGAATCTACTTTGTAGAATTAACCAATTCATCCGAAAGAATCGTTAAAAAACTGATTCTTGAAAAATAATCTGTGATGATTGAAATAAAAAATCCGGTAATGAAAATTACCGGATTTTTTATTTTATAAAGGTTTGTTGATTTTTCTGAAGTAGAAAATTGTCTATCCTGAACCTAAACAGAATTACCCTGATTTAATTCTGTGTTTTTGGCAGCATGAAATCAATTGGCAGGATGTATTGAACATCTACAGCTGCACCTCCGGCACTGCCCGGTTTCCAGTCTGGCATCATGCCCATCACACGCAGCGCTTCGTTATCCAGTTCCTCATTCACACCACTGAGAATTTTAATGTCTTTTATTTTTCCGGTGCGGTCAACCAAAAAACCAATATACACTCTCCCCTGCACGTGATTCAGTTTTGCCTGAGCAGGATAAGTCATATTCGTCTTTAAAAAACTTTGCAGACTATCCGGACCTCCCGGAAACTCGGGTTGTACCTGAACTACACTCACTCCAAATCCGGATTTTACTTTTTCGCTTTCCTTTACTGCAGGCTTTTGCGACAGAGCCAACAAAGGAAGCAACAACAGAATCGGAACTATAATTTTTTTCATTTTGTCGAAATTTAATTCTCTCCGGATACCCGGAAAATCCTATCAAACCTAAGATATTCAAAACAAAATACCAAAAGTAAGCAGGATGTAATTGCTCCCGTTTCCCTGTTACTTAAGAAAACTGTATCTTGTTTTTTGATTCATAAAACTGCGAAAATCAATGAAAAAAAGAAGTTTGTTACTATTTCTTTTAACAATCCCCGGCATTCTCACCCTGGTCTATTTGTTAAAAACGACTTCAAAAGAAAGTTCAGAACGACGCGAAAAATCTGAAGATAAACACGAAGCATGGGATGCGCTCCAATTTTTAAGTAAGAGTCAGGCTTATCCTTTTGCGGATATTCCCGCTGATGCATATCAAAAAGCAAGTGAATTTTACCGGACTCATTTTGGAAATCATTCCGCAACACAAGCCAGACTTGCTGTTTCTCCATGGGTAAATATTGGTCCGAATAATATCGGAGGCAGAACTCTTGGAATGGCAATTAATCCGAATGATACAGCGGTGATCTGGCTGGGCTCTGCTTCAGGAGGCCTCTGGAAATCTACCACAGGTGGAATTGGAACAAATGCATGGACCTATGTGCCCACAGGATACCCTATACGTGGCGTCAGTTCTATTCTTATCAATCCTGTAAATCCCGATATCATGTATATCGGAACAGGTGAATCATATAGCCATGGTACAACAGTGAATGGTTTGATCACAAGGCCTACCAGAGGCTCTGTGGGAATCGGGATTCTTAAATCAACAGACGGAGGACTTACATGGCAACCCAGTCTTGACTGGCAATACAATCAAGCCAGAGGAATCTGGGATT
>CAYMMN010000423.1:0-3127 GCA_964391495.1 uncultured Flavobacteriales bacterium
AAAGTACCAGGGTGTCGCCCTCAGTACATCCGGACGGAAAGTGGCTGTCAACATCATCCGTAAGCACCGCTTATGGGAATTATTTCTGGTGGAAAAACTGGGTTTTTCCTGGGATGAAGTACATGAAATAGCTGAACAATTGGAACATATCAAATCAGAAGCCCTGATCACAAAACTGGACCATTATTTGGGCTACCCAAAATATGATCCACACGGAGATCCGATACCGGACGACCAGGGAATATTCCATGTACAAAATACCTTTCCTCTAAGTGCAGCTGAAGTTGACAAACCTGTAATGATTACCGGTGTTATTGATCATCGTCCGGTTTTTCTTCGCTTCATGGAAAAAGAAGGATTTTCCCTTGGAAAAAAAATAATCATCAGGCAAAAACTGGAAATAGATCAATCCATGACTTTGGTGCTCTCCGGAAACAAGAAAATGAAGCACATCAGTCATGAAGTTGCCAGAAATATACTAGTTCTCTCAGTAAAATAACTCATGTAGAAGTTGTACCTGCCCCCTTCTACTGAATTTTATAATACTTCTTCATTATGTCCGAATTAAAACATTCAAATACTTCGCTCCCGGAAGTACACGAAACAGTTGATACTTCCAAAACTGGCAAAGGCTGGAGAAAAATCCTGGCTTTTTTAGGACCGGCCTATCTGATCAGTGTCGGTTATATGGATCCCGGAAATTGGGCAACCGATATTGCAGGGGGCAGCCAGTTTGGTTATTCCCTGATTTGGGTTTTGCTCATGTCAAATCTGATGGCTGTTCTCTTGCAGAGCCTTAGTGCCAGACTCGGAATAGTACGAGGTCGCGATCTGGCTCAGGCATCAAGAGAAACCTATTCCAAACCGGTAAATTTCGCTTTGTATTTTCTTGCTGAAATTGCAATAGCTGCCTGTGATCTCGCGGAAGTCTTAGGGATGGCAATCGGGTTGAATTTACTTTTTCACATTCCTTTGTTATGGGGCGTTTGTATCACTGTATTCGACACGTTTTTACTTCTTTTTCTGATCAATTTTGGTATCCGTAAAATGGAAGCGTTCATCATCGCGCTGATTGCGGTTATTGGTCTGGCCTTTCTAGCGGAAATGATTCTTGCACAACCTGATTTAGGTGAAGTAGTTAAAGGGTTTGTGCCGGCAATTCCAAATGAAGCAGCATTGTATATCGCGATTGGAATTATTGGAGCCACAGTGATGCCTCATAATTTGTATTTGCATTCATCGCTGGTGCAGACCAGAAAATTTAATCGTTCTTCAAAGGATATCAGGAAAGCCATTCGCTACAATATCTTTGATTCTGTGATTGCACTAAATCTCGCTTTTTTTGTAAACTCAGCGATACTCGTTTTAGCGGCGTCTACATTTTTCAAGAATGGATTGTATGGAGTTGCAGAAATTCAGGACGCACATAAATTTCTGGAACCGATGTTAGGATCCAAACTGGCACCTGCCTTGTTTGCAATAGCATTGATTGCATCCGGACAAAGCTCCACACTTACCGGTACTCTTGCCGGGCAAATTGTAATGGAAGGATATCTTCGATTGCGTATTGCGCCCTGGATGAGAAGATTGTTGACTCGATTGATTGCTATTATTCCTGCGCTGATTACCATTGTCTATTTTGGTGAACAGGCAACCGGAAAACTTCTCATACTTTCACAGGTAATTTTAAGTCTGCAGCTTGGTTTTGCAGTTATTCCTCTGATACATTTTGTCAGTGAAAAAAGCAAAATGAAGGAATTTGTAATTCCGGTATATGTACAAATTGCTGCATGGATTTCTGCCATCATTATAGTTGGTTTAAATGCACGTCTGGTTTATAGCCAGGTTCAGGATTGGCTTCAAAGCAGCAACAATCCTATGCTTATCTGGGTTACAGTTGTTCCTTTGATTTTATTAGCCGCTTTACTTCTATTGTACATAACATTCAGGCCTTTGTTTAAAAAGTCGCACCATGAGAAAGCAAAAGTTCCGCATCTCGAAGCAAAAGAACTCATACTTACAGAGCCAAAACCCTACAAGAGAATCGCAATTGCAGTGGATTTTTCAAAAATGGATCAGTTAAACATCACCAATGCAATCAGTCAGGGAGGAAAGCGAGCACATTATTTACTTATACACATTGTAGAATCTGCGGGGGCGCTTATGATGAAACAGGAAATTCAGGATTTTGAATTCCGGTCTGACCAGAAGAATATGGAGAAATATGTGGATGATTTGAAATCAAAAGGATATGATGTTGAATTAAAGATTGGGTATGGAAATCCTAAAAAAGCAATCCCGGATCTCGTGAATCAATACAATGCAGATCTTCTGGTAATTGGTGCGCATGGTCACCGAGGATTCAAGGATATGATCCTGGGAACAACAGTTGATGCAGTGCGCCACCGCATACACGTTCCTGTACTTATCGTTCGGGAAGAAATACAGAACAGTTGAAAATTGAAACCAAGAACGATTGTATTGAGAAAGGATGCCATTGCTTTCTGTATCTTAGCACCTTAAAGGTTGCTTTATCAAAGCATGGATAAAATATTAATACAGAACAAGAAGGCCTCTTTTGAGTTTCTATTGCTTCAGACGTTTACTGCCGGTATTGTACTGACAGGTACTGAAGTGAAGGCTATTCGTGAAGGGAAAGCCAGTTTATCCGAAGCTTATGGAATACTGACAAACGGAGAATTGTGGTTAAAGAACATGCATATTTCCGAATTTAAGCAGGGTTCATATAATAATCATGAACCAAAGAGACTCAGGAAGCTCCTTTTAAATAGACTTGAGCTACGGAAAATTGAATCCAGACTTAAAGAAAAGGGAACAACTATAGTTCCAATTCAACTCTATTTTAATGAGCGGGGATTCGCTAAAGTGGATATTGCAGTAGCGAGAGGTAAGAAGATGTTTGACAAACGGGAAGATCTGAAAAAGAAGGATCAGGAGAGGGAAATCAGGAAGGTGGTTCGATAGGTTTTTTGGGTTCCGGGTTCAGCGTTTCGGGTTCCGGGTTCCGAGTTTCGGGTTTGAAGTTTGAAGTTTGAAGATTGAAGTTTGAGGATTCTGTTGATTTGGTTAAGATTCATTTCCAAAAAACCAACAACCAACAACCAAC
>CAYMMN010000424.1:0-3108 GCA_964391495.1 uncultured Flavobacteriales bacterium
CCGCTTCCTGCAAACCGATGTAGCGCGAACTGGATCGTATCGATGTGTGGTTTGATAGCGGCGCGATGCCTTATGCTCAGTGGCACTATCCTTTTGAGAACAAAGGAGAATTTGCTTCCGCATATCCTGCAGATTTTATTGCGGAAGGTGTGGACCAGACACGCGGATGGTTTTTCACCTTGCATGCAATCGCTGTACTCGCATTTGATTCGATCGCTTTCAAAAATGTTGTGAGCAACGGATTGGTGCTTGACAAGAATGGAAATAAAATGTCCAAACGTCTGGGTAATGCCGTGGATCCGTTTGAGACATTGAGTAAATACGGTCCGGATGCGACGCGCTGGTACATGATCAGCAATGCTTCACCATGGGACAATCTTAAATTCAACATCGAAGGCATCACTGAAGTTCAAAGAAAGTTCTTTGGTACCTTGTACAATACCTATTCTTTCTTCGCGTTGTATGCAAATATCGATGGCTTCCGCTATGCTGAACCGGAGGTTCCATACAGCGAAAGAACAGAGCTGGATCGCTGGATTTTATCCGAATTGAATTCGCTGATCAAAGTCGTGGATCTTGCTTACGCGGATTACGAACCGACAAAAGCCTGTCGTGCGATCTCGGATTTTGTGAGTGAGCATTTGAGTAACTGGTACGTGCGTCTTAGTCGTCGTCGTTTCTGGAAAGGCGATTACACCAAAGACAAGATCGCTGCTTACCAGACCTTGTATACTTGTCTGGAGACCGTCGCGATTCTCATGTCGCCTGTTGCTCCGTTCTACAGTGACAGTTTGTTTTGTGATCTGAATGCAGTTTCCGGAAAATGGAAGGTGAATTCTGTTCACCTGGCGGATTATCCTGTGAGCGCGGAAGAGCATATCAACAAAGGTCTCGAAGAGCGGATGGAACTTGGTCAGCAGATTTCTTCGATGGTATTGTCGCTGCGCAAAAAGGTGAATATCCGTGTGCGCCAGCCACTGAACAAGATCCTCCTGCCCGTGCTGGAAGAGGGTTTCCGCGAGAAAGTGGAACTGGTGAGGGATCTGATCCTTGCGGAGGTGAATGTGAAAGACATCGAGTACATCCACGATACCAAGGGCATTCTAACCAAGAAGATCAAGGCGAATTTCAAAGTATTGGGCAAGAAAGTAGGCGGTTTGATGAAAGATGTTGCCACTGCTATTTCCGGTTTTACACAGGAGGATATTTCCCGTTTTGAGCAGGAAAAGCAATTTTCACTCGAGGTAGGCGGACAAAATGTCCTTCTTGTCCCCGAAGATGTGGAGATCAGTTCGGAAGATATTCCGGGCTGGCAGGTGACCAGCGAAGGTCGCCTGACGGTGGCTCTGGACATCACGATTACAGAGCAACTGAAGGAGGAAGGCATTGCCAGGGAATTCATCAACCGGGTACAAAATCTGAGAAAAGACAAGGGCTTTGAGGTGACCGACAGGATCGACCTGAAAGTGCTGAACCACGCGTCAATTCAGCCTTCCCTGATTAATAATAAAGATTATATTTGCGCGGAAATTTTAGCAGCCTCACTGGAATTGGTTGAGCGTCTGGATGGCGAAGACGCGGTAGAAGTAGAGGTCGACGATGATATTTTAACACGAATCAGCATAACAAAACACGTAGCGTCTCTCGTTAACTGACCCCCTACCGGAGCCCTCGCCTTAATCACACAGAAATTCGTTTTCACATGAGCAAAAAGTCTACTAAAAAAGCGAAACCCGCACCGAAAGCCAAAGCAAAGCCAAAGGCAAAAGCAAAACCGGCTCCAGCAAAGAAAGCTGCGAAAGCGAAACCTGCTGTGAAAGCGAAAGCAAAACCAGTTGCCAAAGCCAAAGCAAAAGCTCCCGCGAAAGTGGTTGCCAAAAAACCTGCTGCGAAACCGGTTGCAAAACCGGTGAGTAAAGTTGCTAGTAAACCTGCAGCGAAAGCTCCAGCAAAACCGGTAGCAAAAGCTCCTGCGAAAGTTGTTAGCAAGGCTGCTGAACCAAAAAAACCTGTGGCTAGTCCGCCACCTAAACCAACAGAATCTAAACCTGCGATTTCTAAACATATGCCATTTCACAAAAAGCACGAGCCCGCGCGTGAGATTGTACGCACGCCGGAAGAGAGTGGAAAGAACCGTTATTCCGACAATGAGCTGGAAGAGTTTCGCGACATCATCATGAAAAAACTTGAAGATGCACGTCGTGAGCTGATCACCCTTCAGGCACAACTGACCGCTGCCAACGAGCACGGTACCGATGATACTGCCAGCACTTTCAAAATGCTGGAAGATGGTTCCGATTCACTTGCGAAAGAAGAAGCCGGACAACTTGCAAGTCGTCAGAAGAAATTTATCGAGCAATTGGAAAACGCATTGGTGCGTATCGAAAATAAAACCTACGGCATCTGCCGCGTAACCGGTAAACTGATTCCAAAAGAAAGACTGCGCGCTGTTCCGCACACGACACAGTCTATCGAAGCAAAATTGAAACAATACCGAGACTAAGAGAGTGAAGAGTGAAGGGTGAAGAGTAAAGAGTTTGCAAGAGAACTCTTCACTTTTTACCCTTCACTATTTTAAATTCACTTCTCAATAACAAAGCCCAACCCGACTCCCGACTACTTACTCCCGACTTCCACGCCCCTCAGTCATAAATGACAACACTCACTTCCAACCCTCTCTTCAAGCGCGCGGCACTCATCGTGTTTCTCGTGTTGCTTATAGATCAGGTGGTGAAGATCTGGATCAAGACACACATGTATCTGGGCGAGGAATACGAAGTCACGAAATGGTTTGTGATTCATTTCACGGAGAACAACGGGATGGCATTCGGAATGGAATTCGGTGGCAAAGCCGGAAAAATATTTCTCAGTCTGTTCCGGATTTTTGCATCGCTTGGAATCGGCTGGTACCTGATTCATCTGGTTCGTCAGAAATCGCATCCACTCATCATCACCTGTTTCGCGTTCATTTTCGCGGGAGCAGTCGGCAACATCATCGACAGCGCGGTGTACGGATTGATTTTCTCCGACAGCATGAACGGAGTTTCTACCTTTCTTCCTCCGGAAGGAGGTTACGCGGGATTTCTGCACGGTCGTGTTGTCGACATG
>CAYMMN010000425.1:0-3103 GCA_964391495.1 uncultured Flavobacteriales bacterium
TAACTGATAAATCACAAAATGGATGGAATGATCAACAACCAACCTGGAATTTTTGCAAATACCTGATCAGCGAAAATGGGGAATTGCTTGCTTTTTATCCGTCTCGTGTTTCACCAATGGATGAAAGAATTTTATCAAAATTGAAATGATTTATCCGGATTTACGTTCGGCAGTATATTGTATAAATTGATTCCATTGTATTATGGAAATTTCATTACCTGCAGGAATAGATTTTGGTGGTAAGATGTCAGGTACATCTGTGATAGCTGTTCCGGGGCAAACAACAATTCGCCTTTTCAATTGCGAAAAGAATGAGGATGCTGATAAATTTTTATTGGACATGGTACAACAGAAAAAGATCAAAAGTGTTTTTCTGGATGCACCATTGAACTTACCCGGCATTTATAAAGGAATCCAAAGAAGGGAAGATTACTTTTTTCGTGAATCTGATCAGCAACTCAAATCAGTTTCTCCGATGCTGATGGGCGGACTGACAGCAAGGGCAATGAAATTTTCAAGTATCCTGAAAAAGTCCGGAATTGATTGCTATGAAGTTCATCCTCCTGCTTTCATATCGAGAATGAAATTGAACGAGATGGGTTACAAAAAAGAAACAGATCAAATTCCTGAGATCTCGGAAAAAATATCTGAAATAATCGGCTTACCACTAATGCATGAACTGAATAACTGGAATGAAGTGGATGCTTTGATCGCACTTGCTATCGGCATATTGTTTAAGCAGGAGAAAGCCGAATTTTGCGGGAATCCGGAAGAGGGATTAGTTTATTACTAAAATTTAGATCATCAAGAATGATGAAAACTGATCATAACATTATTAATTCTACTGAATCAATTATAGCTGTTCGTAATCTTAGTAAAGATTACGGCTCATTCAAAGCGGTTGATAACCTGAATCTTGATGTTTTTTATGGTGATGTTTTTGGTTTTCTTGGTCCTAATGGTGCGGGAAAAAGTACTACCATTCGCATGTTGTTATCGTTGATTAGTCCGACACAGGGAAGTATCAAAATCTTCGGACAGGAACTGAATCATCACCGTAACGCTATTCTGTCTAAAATCGGTTGTATTGTCGAGAAACCTGACTTTTATAAATACATGTCAGCGGAAAAGAACCTGGAATATTTTGCCGCTCTTTCAGGAGCTAAACCATCCAAATCAAAAATAGCGGAAATGCTTGAGCTGGTAGGATTGAAAGGAAGGGAAAAAGATAAGGTGAAAGGATACTCCCATGGTATGAAACAACGATTGGGAATTGCACAAACATTAATTCACGACCCTGATCTGATCGTTTTGGATGAACCGACTACCGGACTCGATCCACAAGGGATCATTGACATACGGAATCTAATATTGCATTTGCAAAAAGATTTGAAAAAGACAGTGTTCTTATCGTCCCACATTTTATCGGAAATAGAACTGATTGCTTCACGTATGATTATCATCAATAAAGGTAAGACCATTGTACAGGGTGAAGTAAAATCTCTGTTGAGCAGTGAAGACCTCATTGTATTCATAGGAGTGTATACACCTGCAGAAGCGAAACAAACCCTGATCGAATCAAAATGGAAAGAGTATTTCATTGAAGAGAAAGAAGGCTTACTGGTACTTCATTTAAGTGAATCCATGGTTCCGGAGATTAACAAATATTTATGCGAAAAAGGAATAGGAGTGAAGTCGATTGAATCAAAACGAAAACTCGAGGATTATTTCCTGAAACTAACTTCCAATTGATCTTATTCAAAATTCGAAACAATTCTCTGACATGTTTTTAAAACTCACCTGGCTTGAAATACAAAAAATCGCGATTCGCCCCAGAAGCTATATTGGCTTTGTGGCAATCACGATGGTGATTTTTCTGATTCAGCTTGCCATGTGGATAGATGGAACGTCTTACATTGGTTTTGTTACTCAGAATATCGAACAGACATTTTTATTCGAAGGGAAAATTTTAAATGGAAACCTGATTTGTTTTATCATTCTTCAGACACTTATTATTCAGATTCCACTATTGATCGCTTTGGTAACCGGTGATTTAATCAGTGGGGAAGCTGCGACAGGGACAATCCGATTATTGTTGACACGTCCTGTTAACAGGACAACCATTCTGCTGTCTAAATTTTTTGCAGGTTCCTTGTACACCTTGCTTATGCTGATCTGGCTTGGAATATTGGCTCTGTTTCTCAGCCTTGTTGTTTTTGGTCCTGGCGATCTTATTGTTTTGAAAACAGATGAAGTAATCATCCTGCAGTCAGGTGATGTATTGTGGAGATTCCTCACGGCATTGTCATTGGCATTTCTGGCGCTTACATTGGTTGGAGCGCTTTCATTGATGTTATCGTGTTTCACAGAAAATTCTATCGGACCAATCATCATTACAATGGCGATCATCATACTGTTTACAATTGTCGGTACTATGGAAGTCCCGCTTTTTGATAAAGTGAAACCATTTTTATTCACCACTCACATGATCGTCTGGCGAAATTTGTTTGAAGACCCATTACCCATGGAGCAAATCAGAACATCCATTTATGCATTGATTGCTCATATAGCTGTTTTCCTGGGCGTTTCCATTGTGTATTTTAAAAGAAAGGATATTCTTTCATGAAAATAAAGATCAGCCTTATATTATTTTTACTGATTTGTTCTGCCGGTTTGAAAGCCAGTGATCCACGAACGATAATTGCTGCTGTGAACGCTAAATTCAGTCAGGTTAAAAATTACCAGACTGATGTAATTATTAAAACAGATATTCCCTTTATCAAGATGCTTCCGGTATCAGCTACGTTGTATTATAAAGCCCCGGATAAAATGAGGATCAAATCCAAAGGAATCGCCATCCTTCCAAAACAGGGGTTTGATGACTTGCTCAAAGCTCTTGCGGATACCGTTTCTTACTCTGCTTTGTATCAGGGTGAAGAGATTATTCGAAATATTCCGGTTTCAATAATTTCCATTATCCCTGTTTCGGATACCAGTGATATGATCCTTGGCAAATTCTGGATGGATACGAAACAAAGTCTGGTAATGCGTTCTCAAATCACTACACGTACAAATGGCACAATTTTGTCGGAATATGTTTATG
>CAYMMN010000426.1:0-3093 GCA_964391495.1 uncultured Flavobacteriales bacterium
ATTTACTTTTTTTACTAGTTTATTCTACAACCACTCTTCTGGTTGCTCTTCTGATGTCAGACTCCATGCTGAAGATGTAAAGTCCTGTTGACAAATCAGGAAGGATCATTTCGTCTTTCAACTGAGCTGCGGAATAATTCTCAGATTGTTTTTGTGCAACAAGGCGACCGGAAAGATCGGTTAACTTCCAGGTAATTTTTTCACCAGGAGTTGTAGTCACCTGCATTTGCAATAAATTCTGAACCGGGTTAGGATATACCACCAGATCAGATCCATCTTTCAATTCATCGATTCCGATCACACCGGTAAGTTGAACATTATCAATAGTGATTGTGGATCCCTGGTTCACCACTACAATACCTCCATTTGGATTGATCACGGTAAAAATAATCTGGCATTTAACCGGAGTACCTGTAATGGTTATAGGAACAATTACGTGAGTAAAAGTGCTCGTGCTTGTTCCAACTGCTTTCGAACCTGCGCCAATTGTCTGATTGCTACCATCCAGAAATGAAACAGAAATATTACATACATCTGATCCTACAAAGGAAGCTTTGTACCACAATTCCAGATTGCTGTAACCGTGTGAAACAGCAAAACCATTGTTTGCGGAAGTAAGAATCGGAACCACAGAAGTAGCCACAGCAGTTAATTTTGCGGCGGATGCAGATCCATATCCGGGGGTTTCCTTTGTAACAGTATTGGCTGCTGACACCACACTCCAGTTATTTGGCGTGCTGCCGGTCCAGGATTCAAAATCAGGATTAGGAACCGGATTTTGGGCTAAAGCAGCCAGGGAGAATACTGAAAATGAGAATAAAAAGTAGAGTTTTTTCATTTGTATTGTTTTGATTTTTAGTTTGTTACGATCGTATTACAAGGCGGTGTACAAACAGCCCCAACCCTTTTCTTAACCTATAAAGGGCTTTGAATCAGATTTTTCCCGAAATTAAATAAAAAAGGAGAAACTCTAAAACTGTATTTCAGTGAATGAGATCCCATTCAAAAGAAATCAGTAAAAAATCACTTTACCAAGTGTTAAATTTATACTCCTGAAACAAGAATCTTTTTCGTTACCCTGAATATTCCCTGATTCAGTTGCAAAAAATATAGTCCGGCGGACATTCCAGGGAAATTGATTCTTAACTTATCATAATTCATTTTTGATACCTGAACTTCTTCCTGAACAACCATTTTACCCATACAATCCAGAATGGTAATCACAGCGGGCCCGTCTTGAAGAAAGTCCGTATCCACGAAAATATAATCACTCGCTGGAACAGGATAAACATTGAGAAAAATATCTCTTTTTTCTTGCCCACTACTGTTAATCCCGGTTAGTTCTACATCATCAATAATAAAAGAGGTTCCCAAATGTGCTGTAACTATTCCTGTTGAATCAGCTGCAATAAACTGAATGATACAGGATGCAACATTTGTAGAAACTGGATAATTTATCGGTAAGGAGAGTTGGGTAAACGTGGATGCTGAAGCCGTGATAGCAACGTCTGCGGAACCAATAGCGTTAGATGAGTCATCGTACATCACCACCGAAACAATGAATTCGTCACCACCGACTAAATTAACTTTGTACCAGCATTGAAGGGTAGTATAATCAACGCTGACAGGAAATCCGGTCCCGTTAGCACCTTCTGCACTCAAAAAAGGAGGGATGATTGTTCCGGTAAGATCGATAACGCTGGCCTCCGCTGCATAATTGCCGGCATTAGCATCAATTGTTGATTGAATAGTAATTTGAGTCGGTAATGAATTATTTGTACGCCATTCATCAGGTTCTCCCTGCGTCCAGAATTCAAATCCGGGATTAGGAACCGGGTTTTGTGAAAACACAATAATGGGAAGTAAGAAGGAAAAAATAAATAGTGCTCTCATCAACATTCGCCTAAAAACACGCAAAGATAATCACACTTGACAGGGATCAACAACAGCTATAAAATAATTGAAAATTAACAATTCATGCTGGAATAAGAGCTCTTTGCACATTTGAAAATTACATTTGATTTTGAACCAAAATGAATCTGATTTGTTTTTGTTGATTTGGATCTGAAATTAAATTCTTACATAACTTTTGTAAGAAAAAGTCGTAAAATGACAGAACCTTCGGTATTCCTAAATTCCATTTGAGTATTTCCTGCATTTGCAGGGAATCCCTTGTCCATGGCTGGTTTGGGAGATTAAATGAAGAAAAAGCTCCTTTCGCCCATTGTTAATTTCTTTTTACATAAAACACACAGTAGCACCTTAATAATCAACTATTTTTGTAAAAAATACTTCTCTCAAACCATATGAAACAATTCTTCTCAATCTCATTCTTTTTCCTGCTGATTTCCATCAGTTTTTCCGGGACAGCTCAAATTGCGTTTAGCAAAGAATATGGCGGCGTATACGATGAAGATGGACGCTGGATGGAACAAATGCCAGACAGTGGATTCATTCTCACCGGAATGACCAATACCTATAGTAACGGTCAGGCTGATGTATGGCTGGTCAGAACAGATGCTTACGGAAATACCCTTTGGAACAAATCTTTTGGAGGAACACAATATGACTTCGGTAATATGGTGAAACCTACGACAGATGGAGGATTCATCATTGCCGGTTTCACAGGTTCAAACGGTTCCGGTGGCAACGACGGTTGGCTGATCAAAACTAATGCAAACGGAATCCAGACCTGGTCAAAAACCCTTGGAGATTCCGGTTTACAGGAATTAGAAGCAGTTGTTCAGACTTCAGATGGTGGGTACGCTGCTGTTGGAATTAACTACAGTGCAGGAACCCAATATTATGATATCTACCTGGTTCGTTTGGATTCAAATGGTGATTCCCTTTGGACAAAAAACATAGGTGGTCAGTCTTATGAAATCGGTAATTCCATTCAACAGACTGCAGATGGAGGATTTATTATCGGTGGACAAACTTATAGTTATGGAAATCTCGATGGAGATTTTTTCATGGTGAAGACAGATGCTAATGGAAATGTTCAATGGCAGAAAACGTATGCTAATGGAGGATTGCAGGAAGCACACTATGTTCAAATCGCTTCCTCCGGAGGATACTTGTTGGTTGGTGACG
>CAYMMN010000427.1:0-3089 GCA_964391495.1 uncultured Flavobacteriales bacterium
TTGCCGACATTTAAATTATCCCTTTCGCCGATTAAATAGTTTTCTCAACACTTGCCCACAGTGATTCCGCGGTTTTATCCCAGCTGAATGCTGATTTGCGAATTCTTCCTTTTTCGATTAATTGTTCTCGTAAAGCCGAATCACCGGCAAGTCTTGTCATGCCGTCAGCGATTGAATTTTCAGAAAATGGATCCACCAATATTGCTGCATCTTCGGCTATTTCAGGCATGGAAGTGATGTTTGATGTAATCACAGGGACATCACAGCGAAATGCTTCAACAATCGGTATTCCGAAGCCTTCGAAATTTGATACATAAGTGATGGCATATGCAGCACCGCTCACCGCAATCAGCTCATCTTCCGTGAGGCGGCCTGTAAAGACTACATCCTCCCTGAATTTCATCCCGGAATAAACACTTTCCATTTCACTTGTCCACCACCGTTTGGTTCCTGCCAGTACAAGATAAAATTTTTCCTGCGACTGATGACGGAACAAATCAAAAGCACGCATCAGGTTAGCGATATTTTTTCGCTGATGAAGGGCGCCGGTAAAAAGAAAGTAAGGTTTTCCCTGCGTGTATTTATTTCGAACAGCTGAAATTTGTTCATCATTCAATGGAGCAAAATGTTCCCCGGCTCCATTATAAACTACATCAATCTTTGATTCCGGTACATTGTATGCTTTCACGATATCCTGTCTGGAATATTCCGATACCGTAGCGATGCGCGCTGCTTGTTTTGCATACTTTGGAAAATAATGACGGTAATATACACGATTGAAAAAGGGGAGATCCTTCGGATAATGCTCGAAATTGATATCGTGAATTACCGCCAGTGTTTTCTGTCCGGATGCAAGAGATAAATAACCATCTGTGGAAAGGAATAAATCAGCTTTTATCTTTTTGAAAACACGAGGCAGGGATTGTTCAAACCATAGATACCAGAGAATCGGATGTCTGGCCGGAGGTGAAACTACGATTGGAGTGATATTGTCAGAGAAAATAAAGGAAGGATCATAAGGCCTGTCGAACAAAAAAATGAACTCGTGGCCGCTTTGTTGCTTCGTGATGCGCTTCAGACTTTCATACGTGAAATAACCAATGCCCTCCATCTTGTCTTTTACCAGCATCCGGGCATTTACAGCGATAATCATACAGGTCAATTTGTGACGCCGAAAATACTAAACCTGTCAGGCTTCCCTGCATTTCCTGTGAAAATATATCCTCAATTTCCCGAACTTTTTGACGCTCAGGTGTTGATAAATGCTTCCCGGGAGAGCAGGTATCCAAAGATGCTCCCGGCAAAAAGATTATTTTTGCAGAGAATGAAATTTCCTGCCGCTGTTCCTCTCCAACAACTTGCTCAATTAACGGGTTCCCGCGTGATGGGCGATGGTTCCATGACCGTTACCGGAATCAATGAAATTCATAAGGTAGAAGCCGGTGATATCACTTTTGTGGATCATCCCAAATACTATGATAAAGCTCTGCAATCCAACGCCGGATTTGTAATCATCAATAAAGAAGTGGATGTCCCTCAGGGTAAAGCCCTGCTTTTTTCAGAAGACCCTTTTACTGCTTACAACACAATTGTCAAAAAGTTCAGACAGTTTGTACCCAGCTCCAGTGCTGTGAGTGAAACTGCAATTATCGGAGAAGGAACCATCATCCAACCCGGTGCTTTCATCGGGCAACATGTTGTGATTGGCAAAAATTGTATCATTCATTCTAATGTCAGTATTTACGATCACACTATCATTGGTGATGATGTAATAATTCATTCCAGTACTGTCATTGGCGCGGATGCATTCTATTTCAAAAGAAGACCGGAGGGTTATGATAAAATGATCTCCTGTGGCAGAGTGATTATTCATGATAAAGTTGAAATTGGTGCTTGCTGTACTATTGACAAAGGTGTCTCCGGAGATACCATCGTTGGTTCAGGAACAAAAATGGACAATATGGTCCATGTCGGTCATGATACTGTGATTGGTAAAAATTGCCTCTTCGCCGGACAAGTCGGCATTGCAGGTGTGGTGACCATCGAAGATGACGTTATCCTATGGGGACAAGTTGGCGTTCAGAAAGATCTTACCATAGGAAAAGGTGCTGTCGTCCTCGGAAAATCCGGTGTTCCAAAATCGCTGGAAGGTGGCAAAACATACTTTGGCAGCCCTACACAGGAAGCCCGCGAAAAAATGAAAGAACTTGCTTTCATCAAACAATTACCTTCCATCATTGAAAAACTGAAATCCTGATTGTCAGAGACTGAAAAACATATCTCATCGGCTCAGGAATCTCAGGATAGCCTTGCAGTGGATTTGCATGCCAAAAAATTACAGTTGCATTGGTTGCTCCAGATCACCAAAGCGATCAATTATAATTTTTCTACCAAACAGTTGCTTGATGTGTATGAACATGTTCTGCATACTCAACTAAAGGTGGATAAACTCGCTCTCCTGATTCATGAAAATAAGTGGGAGTGCGCTTTGCTCTACGGTACCGATCGCAATTTCCTGGATTTTGATCTTGATCGTATTCTCCAGGAATTAAATAAAATTCAGAATCTTGAAACTGAACAGGAATTGTGGATCAAAAATTTTGACACCATTCTTCCGGTTTATCATAAAGAACAGATTCTTGCCTATGCACTAGTTGGTGGAACCTCCGGCAGTGTGATTCCGAAAAGGAATGAATTGCTTCCATTCATTCATACCATTACCAACCTGATTGTCGTGGCTGTTGAAAATAATAACATCGCCAACGAAAAGATCAGGCAAGCAGGTATCCGGAAAGAACTGGAGCTCGCGGCGCAAATGCAAACGATGCTTTTCCCGACAACATTACCTTCGACCGGTGATTATGTCATACACGCGACTTATCTTCCTCACCAGGAAGTTGGAGGTGATTACTATGATTATATTCCTTTGAATGAAGATGAGTTTGTTTTTTGTATGGCTGATGTCAGCGGAAAAGGAATTCCTGCCGCTTTGCTCATGTCCAACTTTCAGGCGAATCTTCATGCGCATTCACACCTGATGCACTATCTTCCTGAACTCATCAGTTTGTTGAATGCAAAAGTTTTTAAAA
>CAYMMN010000428.1:0-3079 GCA_964391495.1 uncultured Flavobacteriales bacterium
ATATCCGGGAGCCGGACGAATGCCACGGTATTCTTCTCTGATAATTTGTTCCGTTTCCAGATTTTCTTCTTTAGCATATCCCCAGAATTCTCTTCTGACACGCGTATGGAGTAATTCAGCAAATGCTTCCGCCAGACGATCAGCAAGAGCCTTCAGCATGATGGAAGAATAATCATCATGCTCCCGTTCAAATTTCTCGATCCATTTTTCCATGCCAATACCTGTCGTTACAGCGAATGCCCCGATATAATCTGAATCCGGCTGTTGATCGCCGTGACCGGATTTTTTATTTGCGCTGGAAAATTCCTCAACAGAATGCGGAGCTCTGGCCATCGCTGCAACCTCAATCGTCTGATGAGCGAGAGCAGAATGTGCAATAGGAAGAATAAAATCCGACAAAGCAATGTTGGCTGTATTGTCAGGTTTTTGAGATTGCTGACGAAGTGTATAAAACACTTCTTTTGTGTGGCCGTGTTCGTCCAGAACATGAATATCATCTGCTTCCGATACGGCAGGGAAAATTCCTATGACAGCATTTGCCTGCAACCATTTTTCCCGGATAATTCGCTGTAACATTTCATTCGCATCCGCGAAAAGTTTTTTCGCTTCCGCTCCACGCTCTGGATCATTCAATATTTTTGGATAAGAACCTTTCATTTCCCAGCTGATGAAAAATGGTGTCCAGTCGATGTACTTCGCAATCTCTTCAAGAGGGTAATCGGTAAAAACCTTCGTTCCGGTCATTGCCGGTTTTGAAATTTCCAGGGCCGACCAATCCGAATTCATTTTATTCCTCCGGGCAAGATCAAGTGGAATGTATTTGGTTGCTGCTCTTGATTGTTTGTGATATTCTCTTGTTCTTGCATATTCATCCTTCGTATCCTGAACAAATTTATCACGCAAATCAGCAGAGAGTAAATTGCTCACTACAGCGACACTTCTGGAAGCATCGTTCACATGAACAACCGGATGACTGTAATGTGATTCAATTTTTACCGCGGTATGAACTTTAGAAGTGGTTGCACCACCAATCAACAAAGGAATCTGAAATCCTTCGCGCTCCATTTCCTTCGCGACGTGAACCATTTCATCCAATGACGGCGTGATGAGTCCGCTCAATCCGATGACATCCACTTTTTCTTTACGTGCGGCTTCCAGAATTTTCTCTGCAGGAACCATCACCCCGAGATCAATGATTTCATAGTTATTACACGCCAGAACAACACCTACAATATTTTTTCCGATATCATGTACATCTCCTTTCACCGTGGCCATAAGAACTTTACCCTTACCCTTCAGTCCGGTAGAATTTCCTGCCAGAATAGCCGCGTCTTTTTCCGCTTTCAGATAGGGTTCAAGATAAGCTACTGCTTTTTTCATAACCCGTGCGCTCTTGACGACCTGTGGCAGGAACATTTTTCCTGCTCCAAAAAGATCGCCGACGATATTCATTCCATCCATCAAAGGACCTTCGATCAATTGCAATGTAACCGGGAATTTTTTGCGGGCATCTTCAAGATCCTGTTCAATAAATTCGGTAATACCATGCACCAATGCATGACTTAGTCGGGCTTCCGGAGTACCTTTCCGCCACTCTTCATCCTTTTCTTCTTTCTGACGAACAATTCCCTTCAGTGATTCCGCATAGGTAATCAGTCTTTCTGTCGCATCATCACGTCGGTCGAGAAGTACGTCTTCTACCCGCTCCAGGAGATCTTTAGGTATATCATCATAGACCTGAAGCTGACTAGGGTTTACAATTCCCATGTCCATTCCTGCACGGATTCCGTGATACAGAAACGCGGAATGAATGGCTTCTCTCACAATATCATTTCCCCGAAATGAAAACGATACATTGCTGACGCCTCCACTGATTTTTGCAAATGGAAGGTTGGCTTTGATCCATCGCGTCGCTTCAAAATAATCAACAGCATTTTTTCTGTGTTCCTCCATTCCTGTCGCTACAGGAAAAATATTCGGATCGAAAATGATGTCTTGTGGCGGGAAATGAATTTGTTCTGTTAGAATTTTATAAGCTCTGGCACAGATTTCAATTCTCCGCGCCAGAGTATCGGCCTGCCCCTGTTCATCAAATGCCATGACAATCACAGCGGCACCATAACGTCTCACTGTTTTTGCCTGACGAATAAATTCCTTCTCCCCTTCTTTGAGTGAAATGGAATTCACGATTGATTTGCCCTGAGTGCATTTCAGTCCTGCTTCGATCACAGGAAATTTTGATGAGTCAATTACGATTGGGAGCTTCGCGATATCAGGCTCGGCTGCCAGGAGATGGAGATAGGTGGACATTGCCTGCACTCCGTCCAGCATTCCTTCATCCATATTGATATCGATTGCCTGTGCACCTCCTTCAACCTGTTCGCGCGCGACAGATAATGCTTCATCAAATTTTTCTTCCTTAATGAGTCGGAGAAATTTCTTGGAACCTGTCACATTGGTTCTTTCACCAATGTTCATGAAATTGGATTCAGGACGTAATGTTACAGCTTCGAGCCCACTGATGCGCAGATAAGGTTCGATAGAAGGAATGGGTCTTGGAGGCACTGTAGCTGCAATCTTTGCGATTTTACGGATGTGATCCGGAGTCGTACCACAACAGCCACCGACAATATTCAAAAATCCGCTCTTCAGGAAATCTTCGATCTGATGTCCCATGTGTTCCGGGGTCTCATCGTACTCTCCGAACTGGTTGGGCAACCCGGCATTCGGATAAGCGCTCACATAGAATGGCGCTTTCTCAGAAAGCTCCTCAATGTGCGGACGCATTTCTTTAGCGCCGAGTGCACAGTTCAACCCGATGCTCAGCAAATTCACATGGGAGACGGAATTCAAAAACGCTTCCACTGTTTGCCCGGATAAAGTTCTTCCGCTGGCATCGGTGATGGTTCCGGAGATCATGACCGGGAGACTGATATTTTTTTCTTCAAAGACATTTTGGATCGCGACCAATGCTGCTTTTGCATTCATGGTATCGAAAATCGTTTCCACCAGCAATACATCGCAACCTCCATCCACCAATCCACGCGTTTGTTCTGTGTAAGCAAAAACCACTTCATCA
>CAYMMN010000429.1:0-3063 GCA_964391495.1 uncultured Flavobacteriales bacterium
GCGAAGCAGTTGGGGTTGGAGTAGGAATTCGTTCTTAGTGGTTAGTGGATAGAATGGGTGGGCTATTTTGATGCACTTTTTTATTTGGATTGGGCTAATATTTTGAATTTTGCCTTTTGACTTATTACTTCATCCATTCACTCTTCACCATTCACCCTTCACTAATTCCGGATTTTGTAACGATCTTTAGTCAGCCAAATTTCTTTTTATGTCAAAAAAAATTCTTTCAGAAGAAACAGCGTTTCCGGGGCGATGGATAAAAGTGAACCGGTATCATGTAGAAGATAGCAGCGATTATTCTGTAAAAGAGTTCGAATGCATGGAACGCGGCAACTCTGTAACCGCAGTGGTATATGATTCTTCTACAAATGAATATTTATTCACTGAACAATGGCGCATGGGTTCGAAAACAGATTTGCTTGAACTGGCAGCCGGTGCCATGGACCACGCCGGAGAAAAACCTGATCAAACAATTCAACGTGAAATTGAAGAAGAACTTGGATACAAAATTAAGCCTGCATCACTGAAATTACTTTTTGAATTCTATGTTTCTCCCGGTGGATGCTCCGAAAAAATGTTTCTCTATTACGCGGAAACAGGAGAAAAAATAAGCGAAGGCGGTGGTATTGACGATGAAAAAATCCATATCGTCAGATTAAAATTTGAACAACTCAAAAACCTGCAACAGTTTCAGGATGCGAAGACTTTGATTGGGGTGATGTGGCTTTTGAGAAGCAGGGACGGGAGACGAGGGACGGGGGACGATTTGTAAAAAGTGAATTACGTCGTGAAATTAATTCAATTCACTTCAGCTTTGCGGTATATACTTCCTCATTTTTTTCTATTGACACACCTCGTTGAAAATCATGTCGGTCATGCTATATCGAACTTCAGTATTCAATCCACCTCAGGTTCTACTAAGAAAATATTAGGTATAAACAGGTTTCTGGAAGTAAGAAAATCATTTCTAAGTCCTACTTATTCTGAACCTAACCACAAAATATTTGACGAGATTTTCATTCTAATCTCAAGGATGACAAAATCAATTTAATTGCCATCATGATTGTTAACCATCTGAGTGATAGACAAAATTTTGGACCTATTTTAAAATTTTCCCCGACGCCATTCTTCCACTTGAGTACTGGATGGAATAAAAGTACAAACCGGATTCAAGATTATTCAAATTAAAAATACTCTCGATGGAATTAATTTTATGCGAAAGCACTTTCCTTCCTGCTAAATCAAATAAAAATAAAAAAGTTTCTTCGTTACTTTTATATGCAGGTATGTAAACATGTAATATTCCTGAGGCACCAATTGGGTTTGGATAAATTGACTCTTGCATGCCAGAGGCATCAACCAGTTCACCGTTAGAAGTATAAATTAGAATCCAGCTCTGAGAACATGATAAAGATGGAAAGTTGTATGCACTTAAATAGTCATAAAAGCTTGTCCCACCTAAAGTGACAGACTCATTATGATAAGAACCAATCAGCCCCAGTCCCATTGCATATTCTCTTGTATCCGTGATGGGTTCAAAAGGAGGTGGTACACAGGAGTCTGTCAAATCCAACAAACCTCTGCTAACAGATGCACATATCGGCTTGCAATTTGTATTACTTTGGTACATTCTATAATAAATTGCTCCAGGTAGCATATTAAAGGCGTCCATAGTCGTATCAGTTTGTTCCGGCATTTGCCTGAACAATTGTCCCTGCGGCAGATAATTCAATGCAATACTAGAGGAGCCATTTCCATCAGAAACAAGAGTGGTCACTGTATAAGGAAAACTATCTGTATGCAATGTACTAGACACAGATTGTGTCCAATAACTATAGAAGAGTGTATCATTATTGGCCGAATAACTCACAGATGTAATTGCTCGCGTATAATATGATTCAGGAGTTGTGAACATAGACGTTTCAACATAATTTTGCCATTGCATCGTATCCCCAACTTCTGGTAATTTATTCAGGTTTAGACTATCAAGAGCGACATGAAACACAAGCCTAAAAAGTTGTCCGGAAGGGAATTCACGCATAGGAGGTGTTAAAACCAGACCATGATCCCTACTAACGATCATTGATATTCCGTTTAAATAGTGATTGATATTCACACCAAAATTATCCTTAGCTTCCATAGTAATTACCTTCATGGAATCGACAACACCATCTATATTGATCGTATCTGAAGAGGTGATACTGGCCTCGAGATAGGAATTTGAATCAAGCGTAAACATTCTCCAAGATGAACCGACACTCTCCTGGGGTTTAATAAAAATTGAATCCGATTTATAATTAAATAAAACCTGTTCTCCATTAGATTTAACCAGCAATCCTCTACCTATCCAGGAAGGTCCGAATAAATTCACACACAATGAATCCCACATATGACTAAGATCGGGAGATGCAAAATTGAAAAAAAATGTATCTGGACCAGTGGTTATAAAACTATCCACTTTTATTGCTTTTATTTCCCTCGTAGAGCCTACAGTGCTTGTATCTTCAAAATAAGCAGGTATTCCTACTTGAAAGAGACGATAATTCTGAGCAGAAATATTCCCAAGGAAAATTTGTAAAAAAAGCAATGTGAAAGTTAAATTTTTCATCTTCAAAAATTGAATATGAAAATAGAAATAATAATTAAACTTTTACTTCTTCTCTCAAAATTTTAATACCGCAATAATATTGAATAATGGGACAAAAAGGTGCATTTATTAAGCCTTCTACGCTATTTAGAACGGATTGTATGGAAAAGATCAATTTCTAATAAGAAAGTGCATGATCTCAAATCCATCAAGTTTAATTCCATTCAAACATTTATTATTAATGCACAAATGGTTTTAACAACTATTTTTCCTTTGAAGTAACCCCTATATCCAACATGGAATACGGAACCCGGAACTAAAAACCCATTACGCTCTTGAAAAATTCGCCTTCCGCTTTTCTAAAAATGCTGATACGCCTTCGTTGAAATCATCGGTCTTGAAACATTTACCGAATTCATCAACTTCAAATTGAAAACCATCTACACCATCGGTGAAGTAAGCATCCACACAGCGGA
>CAYMMN010000430.1:0-3045 GCA_964391495.1 uncultured Flavobacteriales bacterium
CCACTTCGGGAACATCATGATTCTTTCCGTAAATCCTGATGGAAATATTCTCTGTAGTACGGTGTTTAGCAAAGATCAGAATTCTACAGATGATGCCGGGTATTATTCATCTTACGCTTCCGCGATTTCAGGGGGAAAAATCATCACGATCTATAACAAATATGCTGATGAAGAGTCTTCTGTATTGTATTCAACCGTTGACGGACAGGGGAATCAGAAAACGGATGTTTTGTTTAATGAAATCGAAAAAGTGAGTATTGTTGCCAGATCAGCACGACAGATTGATGAAGAAACGATCGTGCTGCCGGCTTACAAGGAAAATAAATTTTACATGATCAGCATCACACTCTGATACAAAACAAAAAAACTGCTCTTACAGGAGCAGTTTTTTATTTTATCCTAAGTGGTACCCTTAGGATTGTTTTTTCAGATTTAATTTCTGCCCGGGCTGAAGTTGCTGACCTTCGCTCAGGTTGTTGTATTTGTACAGGTATTTTATTTTGATTCCCATAACCTGGGAGATATAATAAGCAGTGTCACCTTCTTTTACTGTATAGCTTGTTCGTTCACCTTCTTTTTTCTTTGGTTTCAGGAAAACGATTTGTCCTTCAACCAGCGGAACATCGTCGGAGAGTTCATTGTATTTAGGAAGTTGCCAGTATCCCAGTTCAAATTCTTTCGCGATGCTCTTGAATGTGTCACCACGACGTGCAACAATGTAATCAACTCCATTTACCTGCTTGACCCGACGAGTTGTATAAGGGTCCACCGCATCTACACTCGGAACAAAAATACGTTTTGGTTCCACGACCGGTTTTTCTTCAGGGATGGAGATGAAGTTATTGGTGCTTGCATATTCCGGAGGAGATTGTCCCTGATCGAGAAGATACAGTTGATTGTCTTCGATAATTTTTATCAGACGATCAGCATATGTTGGATCGGTCGCGTAACCCGCTTTTTTCAAACCTTTTGCCCATCCTTTGTAATCCGTAATGTCAAGTTGAAAAAGGGAAGCGTAACGCGGTCTTGTTTTTAGAAAGTTAGAGTGATCATCGTATGATTCAAGAACACTGCTGTATTTACGGAAGCACTCATCTCTTTTGTCATCATCTTGTATGTAGGAAGGTCCTGTCCATTCGGCGCATTTGATTCCAAAATGATTGTTGGCTTCCAGCGCTAGGGGAGAATTTCCATCATTCGATTCCAGGAGAGCCTGCGCCATGGTGATGCAGGCGGGAACACCTGTTTTTTGCATATCACGAATCGCATCGTCTTTGTACAGAGCGATGTATTCGCTTCTCGACATTCGCCGGTTGTCTCCGGCAAAGGAGGAGACTGCAAAGAATAAGCTCAGCAATAAGAGGGATGTTTGTTTCATTGGTAATACAACGGTTTTGTTGACGACAAATTGAATTCAGACCCTAATCGGTAAGGTTTTGTTCATTTTATACCTGAAATGTGCTTAAATGGATACAGCAGAATTTAAAATCCGTATTATTTATTTTCTTCATCAAAAATTACTCATGATTTTTTGAAAAAAATTTCTAAAAAATGAAACATTTTTCATTTTCGATTAACAGATTTAAAATTTCTAATGAAGAATGCTCAGCATTCTTTTGTGAAATCGTAAAGACCACCACTGTGTACGGCTGTAATTACTGAACCCTTTTTAAAATATCCCTGCCTGATCAATTGTGTTAGTGCGAAAAATAATTTACCGGTGTAAACGGGTTCTATAGGTACATTGGTTTCAGTGCTAAAGTCGTGACAGAAGTTAATTAGTTCGGTACTGAATTTTGCATAACCTCCAAAACTGTAACCAAAGTGTAGTTCAAAATTATCAGGGTTTACATTCCATTGCATGACATCCTTTTGCATAAAGGACTCCGCTTTCAGTATCGGTATTCCCAATGCTTTTTGGTTTTGTTTCAATCCTCTTGCAATGCCTGCCAGTGTTGCTCCTGTTCCGCATGCGCAACAGATATAATCCGTATGCATTGGAATCGCTGAAGGAATTTCTTCACAGCCTTTTACTGCGGCGGCATTTGATCCGCCTTCTGGTAAATGAAAAATAGTTTTATTCTGAAGAAGAGAGGGGAGAGAATTCCTCAAGTTGTTCTCAATACGGGATAAAAATTCCGGGTCCTTTCGTTTGCGATACTCTTCACGGGAAATGTAATACAGATTCATTCCGCATTTTTTTGCAAAGCGCAGTGCATCATTTATTGCACCTTCTTCACCACGTACGATGCCGATTGTTTCAAAGCCATAAATTTTTCCTGCAGCAGCGGAGGCAATGAGGTGGTTGGACCAGGCGCCCCCAAAGGTGACCATGACCGTGTTGGGTATTTTGAGTATTTCGGGGATATTGTATTTTAATTTTCTCCATTTATTTCCGCTCAGAAATGGATGAATGAGATCATCACGCAGAACAAAAAGCCTGATACCGCTGTTATGAAGGGGAGAAAAGTGAATTTCTTCGATTTTGGAGACCGGATCAGTGTTCAGCACCGTGCAAAACTACAATTTGTGCTTCCATTCCGATTCGGTAAATTTGACACCTGAATGATAATATTCTATTGAAAATCAGGGCTTCCGAAGCGGTTCACTGATTTTCACCTGATTCCATTGCCGAATATGGCCCATCACGAGAAATTTGAGAAAGAGGATTTTTACCTATCACCAGAAGGCTATATTATCTTTACAGAGAAATATCATCTGAAAAGAGGATATTGTTGTCAGAGCGGATGCAGGCATTGTCCATGGAAATACAATGAATCATTGAAAAAGAAATACAAAAGAGATTGAACATGATACCATCAACCACACTTCACGAGAAGCTGGATTTGTCAAAAACAAAGACACCGACAGGAACAACTCTTTCCTGCAAAGGCTGGATACAGGAAGCTGCATTACGTATGCTGCACAACAACCTGGATCCGGAAGTAGCGGAACGCCCGGAGGATCTGATTGTTTACGGTGGCAGAGGTAAGGCAGCCAGAAATGTAGAATCTTTTCACCTCATCGTGAAAGCGCTGCGTGATT
>CAYMMN010000431.1:0-3031 GCA_964391495.1 uncultured Flavobacteriales bacterium
ATGGGGTCTGGGATTTAAGATGAAATTGAAAATGTACTTTCTAGATGATCAACGATGTATTTTAATTCAATCTATTCTTTATTAATTTTTTTTCGGTCCGAAAACTTCATTGAATTTCTGACGAAGTTCTCCGGCGAAAGCTTCCGCTTTTTCACCGACATGTTTTGCTGCTTCCTCGGCTTTGTCGCGCAGACCTTCAAACTTTTCCCTTGCGGCATCGCCAAAATCACCACCCTCAGCAATTTTGTCCAGTTCATGGTGGAGGATGGTTGGAAATTTAGATTTCAAATGATCCATCACGGCCTGAACAGCCAGTTTTGCCTGTTCATCATTGATTCCGGACTTTGCTTTTACCAGATTTACAAGGTGTTCCATAACATTTCTTTTTTCGGGAAGGGAAGTGTAGATTTGAGGACGGGAGGAAAGGCTATTCAGAGAATTCCCTTGATGCGGTAATTTTCCCTTTCATTCCTGTCCTTCAAATGTAAAGAAATCCCGCAAAAAATGAACCTCAATTTAAAGGGTAAAAAAGCATTGGTTTGTGGTAGTACTCAGGGTATTGGGAAAGCCTCTGCACTGGAACTTGCCGGCCTTGGAGCTTCGGTCATCCTGGTAGCCAGAAACGAAGAAGAGCTGAAAAAAGTCAAATCCGAACTCTCCGGACCCGGAAACCATGATTTTATCGTTGCTGATTTTTCAAAACCGGAAGAATTAAAGCAAAAAGTAAATTCCTATATCCAAAGCCATGGTGCTATTGACATCCTGGTAAACAATACCGGTGGTCCCGCCTCCGGCCCGATCACCGAAGCCAAAACGGAGGATTTCATCCAGACATTTTCGAATCACCTGATCTGTAATCACATTCTTGCTCAGGCTGTTTTGGAGGGAATGAAAAAGAATGGCTATGGCAGAATTATCAATATTATATCGACTTCTGTTAAACAACCCTTGAAAAATCTCGGTGTGTCAAATACCATTCGCGCTGCTGTCGCAAATTGGTCAAAAACACTGGCGGGCGAAGTCGCTAAATACGGCATCACCGTAAATAATGTCCTTCCCGGCGCGACATTAACCATCCGTCTGAAAAGTATCATCGATGCGAAAGCGACAAAAACCGGAATGAATGTGGAAACAGTTCAACAGGAAATGTTGCAGGAAATTCCGATGAACCGTTTTGCTGAAGCTTCTGAAATTGCCAATGCCGTTGGCTTTCTGGCTTCACCGGCTGCATCCTACATCACAGGAATTAATATTCCGGTAGACGGTGGAAGAACTCTTTGTTTGTAATTCTCCTTCAGAAAAAACATCCATCTTTTCGTAAATAGTTATTCGTGTATTAGAACGTGACTGAAAAAAAATCCATACGGGCAAAACAGGGACCGATTACATTGATTGTACTGGCCATCTTGTTGGTATTGTATTTCATTTTTGGAAGAAACAATGCGAATACACGCATTGACAAAAGAGAAAAAGCCTTTCGTCACAATGAAATTAAACTGACAACACATGCGCGGTGCCGCATGGATTGTCGGAACATCGATGAAACAGAAGTGAAAGACATTCTGGAAAATGGTTCGATCAATTACAGAAAAAGTGATCTGAAAGATAAACCTTGTCCGACCTACGCTCTTGAAGGAATCACAAAGGACAATCAAAGAGTCCGTGTGGTTGTTGGAGATTGTAATAATGAAGCGGTGATCATTACAGTGATTGATCTGGATCACGAGTTCGAATGTCATTGTGAATAATTGAACAAAAATTATCAGCAACAAGTACTCAATAAAGAATTAATTCTTCATGCAAAAGATTCAGAATTACATCAACGGCGCGCTGCATGCTCCATTGTCAGGACAATATCTCGACAATTACAATCCTTCCACAGGTGAAGTCTATAGTCTTATTCCTGATTCCGATGAAAGAGATGTGGCTCTGGCAACAGAAGCAGCAGAAGCAGCTTTTCCGGAATGGTCTTCCATGCCAAAAGAAAAACGCTCACGTTTGCTGATGAAGCTGAGCGACATGATTCTTAAAAATCTGGATCGATTTGCATTGGCGGAATCAGTTGACCAGGGTAAACCTCTTTGGCTTTCTAAATCAGTTGATATTCCGAGAGCCGTATCGAATTTTCATTTCTATGCAACAGCGGCATTGCATGCGCATACAGAAACGCATGCGATGGAAGATACAGCATTGAATTATACCTTACGTACTCCCGTTGGAGTCGCAGGTTGTATTTCTCCATGGAATCTTCCACTCTATTTGTTTACATGGAAGATCGCTCCTGCTCTCGCTGCCGGTTGTACTGTTGTCGCAAAGCCGAGTGAAATCACTCCGATGACCGCTTTCCTGCTGAGTGAATTGTGTATCGAAATTGGTTTTCCAAAAGGTGTATTGAATATCGTACACGGACTCGGACCAAAAGTCGGAATGGCCATTGTTTCTCATCCGAAAATCCCTGCTGTAAGTTTTACAGGTGGAACAAAAACCGGAGAAATTATCGCGCGTACCGCGGCTCCAATGTTTAAAAAACTTTCTCTTGAATTGGGAGGAAAAAATCCAAACATCATTTTCGCTGATGCTGATTTTGAAAAAGCTGTTCACACATCCGTTCGTTCTTCTTTTTCCAATCAGGGTGAAATTTGTCTTTGTGGCAGCCGGATATTTGTGGAACGTCCCATCTATGAAAAATTCAAAAACGCATTTGTTGAAGAAACGAAAAAACTGAAAGTCGGTGATCCGCTGAAAGAAGAAAACTGGATCGGAGCCATCGCTTCAAAAGCGCATAAGGAGAAAATTCAGTATTACATCAAACTGGCACAGGAAGAAGGCGGAAAAATTATCTGTGGAGGAAATGAAATTCATCCTGAAGGTGCATGCAAAAATGGATACTACATTGAACCTACCGTCATCGAAGGTCTCGCTTACGATTGCCGTACCAACCAGGAAGAAATTTTCGGTCCGGTTGTAACGCTTACTCCGTTTGATACCGAAGAAGAAGTTTTAAAATACGCGAACAGCACCACCTATGGTT
>CAYMMN010000432.1:0-3031 GCA_964391495.1 uncultured Flavobacteriales bacterium
ATCATGAATAAGACAGTCACAGTTAATATAGGTGGAATCGTCTTTCATATCGACGAAAACGCGTATGAACGGTTCAAGCAATACCTGGAAGCGATCCGCAGTCACTTCACCACCGCTGAAGGCCGCGACGAAATCATGCAGGACATAGAATCCCGCATCGCTGAAATGTTCCAGGACCGTATCAAAGACAGCAAACAGGTCATCACCCTGGAAGATGTGGAAGAAGTCACCATACAAATGGGACGTCCTGAACAATTCGGTGATGAAGCGGCGCATGAAGAGCAATCAAAATCAGAACGTCCGGAAGTGCAGGAAGGACCTGTTAAACGCCGTCTGTTCCGTAACCCGGATGATAAATTGCTGGGTGGAGTGTGCTCCGGTGTCGCGAATTACTTCGACATCGACGCGGTATGGGTGCGACTGGCATTTGCATTCATCTTCTTTGTCTTCGGTTCAGGATTCTTATTATATATCCTTTTGTGGATCATCGTTCCTGAAGCAAAAACCACCGCTGAAAAACTTCAGATGCGGGGGGAGCCTGTAACCATCTCCAACATTGAAAAGAATGTTAAAGAGGAGATGGAACAAATCCGGAAAAACGCCGGTGAAACAGGAAAAGATGTTTCTAAAAAAGCCGGAACCGTCATCGGTAGAATTTTCGAAGCGATAGGAGAGGTGATCAAATTCTTCTTCGTACTGCTCGGTAAATTAATCGCCATCTTCTTTATGTTCATAGGGATTATCGTGGCTTTCGCGATGTTTGTATCCTTACTTGCCTTGTTAAAAATTCCGGGAACACATTATCCTGCTGTTTGGCACTATGCCTTTGCTTCCGAAACTCATTTTGTATTGGGATTCATCGGTGTTGTGTTACTGATAGGAATTCCATTCCTCATGCTCGCCTATGCCGGAGCACGCATGTTATTCAACATTAAGAAAAGTTCTAAAATCGTTGGATTTACTGCTCTTGGATTGTGGTTGGTTGGAGTAGGCATTTGCCTGGTCATCGGAATTCGCCTGGCTTCTGAATTTTCAGAAAAAGAAAATGTGCGTAAAGAAATCGCGCTTGTTCAACCGGCTTCCCGCACAATGATCGTGGAGATGAACGGAAGTAAAAATGAAGAGAAGAAATACGACGAGTCGGATTATGATGAGGATGAAGATTTCCAGCTCAACATCAACGACAACCGTTTCCTTTCACAAAAAGTGAAACTGGATATCGTAAAGAGTCCTACTGATTCCTTTGAACTTGTAGAAATCCTGTACGCGAGAGGTGGTTCCAGAAAGAACGCGATCGATAATGCTTCACATATCAATTATATGTTTCTGCAAAACGATTCAGCACTTAAACTCGACCGTCATTTCACGCTCAGTCCGGATGAAAAATACAGAGCACAAAAAGTACAACTGCTTTTGCGTGTTCCTGTAGGAGGGAAGGTTAAGCTTGATGAAAGTCTGAAAAATTACATCTACGACATCGACAACATCGAAAATGTACTTGACCGCGACATGCTGAATCGTACCTGGATCATGACCGAAAAAGGATTGCGCTGTGTTGATTGCGATGGAACAGAAAGTACCCTCGGTGGAGGAGAACTGAACATCAACGGTGATGACGGCAGTCAGATCAAGATCGATGAAAACGGAATCATCATCAATGGTTCCGATGGCGGAAAAGTTCGGGTTGACAGCAACGGGATTTATATCCGTGAAAATGGAAAAGATAAAGTCCGCATCAACCGCAAAGGGAATAAAATGGAAATGAATATCAACGATGACCCACTCCCGCCACCACCTCCAAAACCTTCAGAAAAAGGCAGTACCCATATACAGAGCATGATTTTTTAAGTACAGTTTGAGTTTGACAATATGTTGTTTTCTAAACCCCGGCGTGGTTGCCGGGGTTTTTTATTGGACAGGTTTTATAAAAGTGTTATAATTTCAAAGAATAAAGTTTTACTTTAAAAGACATTGCATAATCAAGAGCAACATTAATAGTGTATAATGGATTTTAGGAAAAATGTTGGTGTAAATTTTTGTACATGATTTTTATCAGGAATTCATAGTTCTTTTACTTCATTCATTTTCTGATTTAATAAACTTCATTTTGATTTTATGATTTATTTTTATTTAATTTGATTTGAAGTTGATGTAAATTTTTATTTTTTGAGAGAGCGGAGGGAGCATGCATTCGATCCCCCAAACCATGTTTCCGCGAATTGGAATTGTGTATTTAGTTTTTAATTAATTCGGAGAGTTGACACATTCTCCTTCATTTTATACAAATTATAAAACCCGGATTATGAAAAAAGTAATTTTCATGGGTTTCTGCCTGTTTAGTTTAATTTCCAGCGGCCAAAGCCTTGAACGAAGTGTTGTGGCTGTGTCAGGAAATTACTATGAACAGCCAGGAACCGGTTCACTTTCATTTACCCTTGGAGAAATTGCTGTTGCAACATTGAATGGCTCCGGTAATTTCCTCACGCAGGGATTTCAGCAACCCGATACTTCATTTATCGACTTTGTTTATGAAAAGGAGGCAATAAATGGATTCACCATTTATCCAAATCCTGTTGCGGATGTACTCACCTGTAATATTAATTCTGAAGAAAAATATCTTTTTAGTATTGCAGATGGGGGAGGACGAATAGTAGATGTGCCTCAGATCATGCAGGGTTTTCAGGTTTTTTTAAATGTGCGTTCTCTGGCACCTGGAATTTATTTTCTGAGTATTCTGAACAATACTGGAAAAAGGATTGCAACCAGGCAATTTGTAAAACCTTGAACATATTCCACTCTTCAAGCATTGAACTAAATTCTCTTAAAAGGCAAATCCATTTCATCATAAAATTTATATAGAACATCTATGTTACGCCACCTCATTCTCATCTTCACCATTTTTACATATCTAAATATTCAGGCGCAGACACCTCAGGCACTCAACTACCAGGCCGTTGCCCGAAACACTACAGGAGACATTCTCGCCAATCAATCTGTTGGCATTCGTATTTCTATTACGGATGGAAGCGCG
>CAYMMN010000433.1:0-2996 GCA_964391495.1 uncultured Flavobacteriales bacterium
ATCCGCATGGTATGCTCCGGGAGCTGCAGCTGCACAGATGGTAGAAGCAGTTGTCAAAGATCAAAAACGAATTTTCCCTTGTTGCGCATGGTTGCAAGGTCAATATGGTTTGAAAAATATTTACCTCGGAGTTCCGGTGAAACTCGGTAAAAATGGTATCGAGGAGATCATCGAACTGAAACTGAACGAAGACGAAATGAAACTTCTTCACGCTTCCGCCAAATCTGTTAAAGAGGTAATGGATGTTCTCGATAATATGCAACAAGCTGCAGTAAAATAATTGAGACAAAAATTATTTTAATAAATTTGGAAGACATTCGATTATCGGATGTCTTCTTTATTTTTACCCCTTATGTTATCCGGTTCAGTTAAAATTCCAATTACCGTCAGAGGTATAGAAGAGGATGGCTTCCATCTGACCATTTCTGCTCGGATCAATGGTAAAGCAGTTCAGCTTTTAATTGATACAGGTGCCTCCAGAACAGTCTTCGATAAAGAAAGATCATTGAGGTATGTCGGAGAAAGCAGTCATGAGCCACATGATAAATTATCAACCGGACTGGGGACAAACACAATGAAAACCCATCTGGTGAAGCTTAAAAAAATCAGGATAGGGGAGTTGCTGATAGAAAATTTTGAGGCGGTATTGCTTGACCTCGCTCATGTTAATGAATCGTATGAGAAACTTGGGCTAGCGCCAATTGATGGGGTCCTTGGTGGTGATGTCCTTTATAAATACAAGGCTGTGATCAATTACAATAAAATGGAATTGAAATTATCGGCAAGACCAAAATGAAATTTTTATTTCAGAAATCTTTTCTCCAGTCCTGGAATGATTTTGCAAGAATTCAATTTTCCAAAAAGTCTGTACCTGTTTCTTGCTATTAAATGGTAAATCCGATCACTTAATTTTCTTGGGAAAACACCGATGACTTTCCCAAGCCAGACCCATCCGTGAAGATTTTTAAATATTCTTTCAACTGCGAATGAAGCGGTCTTATATTCTTCTCCTTCAAGAAGGATGACGCTTTCCGGAATTGAAGGTGGGATAGAATATTTTTCACAACATATTTTTCCAGCAGGACTATTTAATCCGGCAAATTTGAAAATACATTCTTGGTCATATTTGTGAATGAAATGCACAATCCAGTTGCACATCACACATTCATCATCGATCAAAATGATCAGAAATCCGCTTTCAGGCATTATTTCCGATAGGAAACAAAATAGGGGAAACTCAATAATTCATTTCTGTATTCAAAAGCACTACCATCTGAAAGTACCTTCCGATAAAGTTCCAGAGTGGACATGTCAATAATGGTGAGGTATCCGTTTCTTCCTCCACATGCTGTCACGTGATGCGGCGCAGGTCCATTGTTGTCGTAATTCAGATTGGCGACATATACGCAATCGTGATCATCATCAACAGCAATTCCATGTGGCTGATATCCTGTATAAATAACTTTTACCACCTGGTTGGTCAGGTAGTTTATCACATATACTGAACCTTTTTTACGATATCCCATCAACGAATCCTCTGTACAGGTTACAAAAACATAGGGATGCGTTTCTGATAAACTGAATTCCTGCGGCTTGTTACCTACCGGTATAATTGCAATCAAAGTGTCGTCATCATGATTACGGTCACGAGCAAATATTCTTACTTCATTTGATTTTTGACAGCTGACAAAATACTTGTGACCATCCGGAGTCAGAACCATTTCATGTGCATCATATTTTGATAATGTGGATGGGTTTTCACCGGTTCCCAATGGAATTTTATCAGTATCATAAAACGGATCAGAGATTTCTATTTTGGTTACAAAGTTTCCATTCTGGCTGGTGAGATAAAGGTATTCTCCGTCATTTGTCACAAATCCTCCATGGGGGAAATCAACGGACAAGGAAGTTTCCAGTGTCATGTGTTCCAGATCGACAACACGCGTAATGCCTAACGTGGTAGCATTCACAAATCCCTTTTTTGAATCAGGAGTGAAAATTACAGTGTTCCAGTCTCCATTGCCAATTTCAAGTGAACCGACATAAGAGTCATCGGATGTGCGGAATTTCTGGATAACGTGACCGGAATAAAATACTACGTACCAGTATTGTCCATCAGGAGACACCCTTACCAGATGCGGGGCTTCTATAGCCGGATCAACACCAACCGGAATATACCTCATGATCACTTTGGTTTGAGCATCAAATACCGCGACCTGGTCACAGCCTTGCATACATACATAAAATTTCTTGCGGTTCGGATTGTCAGCGAATTTTATTGCACCTTGATCATTCGGCGCGCCATTGTGAATCCAGTTATAAATTGTTTGATATTCTTCATTATTGAGTGGGGTCAATCCCTGTGGCATTGTCGGTAACAGGGTAGGGCCTCTGGAAGAATCAGTATTGATGAAATATAGAAGGTAACTGTAATCAATATTGTACGGGATAACACTGCTTCCATTCCGGCCCCCTTCAAACATGAGATCCCAGGTACTGAAATCAAGTCCGCCTGCATTTGCCCTGCTCAATGAATTATGACATCCGGCTGTTGCGCATTTGTTCACAATGATCTCTCCGACTTCCTTGGGATAACCGGAGCCAATTAGCGGATCAACCTGCTTATCATAAGAACAAGATCCAAAAACCAGCAGGAGAACACTTAAAGCGGAGAGATATTTTTTCATTTTCAGATTGTGCATTATTCACTCATTGGTAAGTCCATTCCATAAGTCTGGTTGACAAGTGTAGTTGAATTTAAAACTACAGCGGATTGCCCTCTTACCCAGGCTCCGAAATAATAGTCATTTCCGGTAGCGTACATGTAATAATTTCCAGGATACAGATTGGTGAATACCACATTTCCATCACTGTCGGCCTGAACTGAATATTCATATTTTGTTGAATCTCGTCCAGGAAATTCAACGGCGTTTTTTTTGAGATATACATGTACATAAGGAACCGCCCAAGTGTGATGGAAGGTGTGCACATTCAAC
>CAYMMN010000434.1:0-2990 GCA_964391495.1 uncultured Flavobacteriales bacterium
AACAATTCAGGGTCTTGTTGGTTTTAATTTTGGCAAATGTATATGCCCCTAACCGCATTTCAAAAGATTAAAATCAGGGAATTTTTAATCATCTGTAATAAACTGAACCTTATCTATGACAGCAAAAAAACAGGAGGTCTGGAAAGAAATCCACCTCGGCGCAAAAAAACAAAGGACTCATTACGGCATTTCTAACCTCGGAAGGGTCTGCAGCTTTCGTGAAACACTGGCAGACAAGAAGATACTAAAAGGCGCCGTGGTAAATGGTTATGCAGCCCTCAAGCTGAAAATCAATCAGAAAGACTACCAATTTTACATCCATAAGCTTGTCGCTGAGTACTTTAGCAAAAAAGGAAGCAGTTCCCGTACTTATGTTATTCACTTGGATTACAATAAGTTGAACAACAAAATCAACAATCTTCGCTGGGCCAGTAAAGCTGAAATGGAAACCCATCAGCAAAGCAGTCCAAAGGTGAAGTCATACCGTGCCAAGACCCGACTGAAAGGGCACAAACTCACCGCGACCAAAGTAAAGCTGATCAAACAAAAAATCTTCGACAAAAACCGCCGCTCCCTCATGCGCGACATTGCCTCCCAGTTTGGCATCAGTGAAATGCAGCTTTACAGAATCAAGTCAGGGGAGAATTGGGGACACATTTAGGGAGTTCCGGGTTTCGCGTTCCGGGTTTTGGTTTGATGAGATTGGGCTTGGTAGTTAGTGCTTGGTGGTTAGTGCTTGGTGGTTAGTGGTTGGTGGTTAGTGCTTGGTGGTTAGTGCTTAGCGCTTAGTGGTTAGTGCTTTGTTCCCGATACCTTATACCTTATACCAATAAAATTGAACTTAAATTTTTCAAACGCCAACCCGCCCTAAAAACCAACAACCAACAACGAAAAACGAACCTCACTCCACCACCACACCCTCACAAACAACCCCGCTCTCCGTCTCGAGTACAACTTTGTATTGACCACGCGCCCAGGTTCCGATGTGAAGGGTGATTGTTTTTCCGCTTTGTTTTTCTGCGGAATAAATTAAACGTGCATTGGAGTCATAAACTTTGAGCTTTGCGTTTTCAAATGTTTTATTGCTGTTCAACTCAATGTGAATTTCCTTCTGCGCGGGGTTAGGATAAATTTTTAATGCGGATGCTTGTGTTTCCGCAATGCCAACCGTACTCTCTGTCTCTTCCAAAATAATCGGTTCGAAACCCAGCTGAACAGAATAAAATCCTGAACCAGAAAATACAATCGAACTATCCGGATGTGTAACTCCTGCATTTGTGATAATCGTTGTTTTCACAAGTGAATCTGAAATAACAGGAATGGCAACCGTTTCTCCATTCGGTACATGAGGATCGATTGGATGCCGATTGCTTTCGCTCCAGGCAATGTAACAGGAGGTCCCGCGTTGACGATCAAATTTGTAAATTCTGGTGTATGGATTGCCGCTGATATTCACCCGACTGACCGTCGTGAAATCGTGAATCTTGTCCACCAAAAGTTGCATCGTGTACAAAACAGGTTTGGGCGCAAAGCCTTCGTTTACTTTTCCCATCATGCCTGTATAACGGTATGGATAAGTGAATGGATAGAGAATAGGATTGTGTGGATTCGGATCGTTGCTCAGCGAAAACTCCGCGCGTTCTGCGCCTTCTCCAAAAACAACAGCAAAACATTTCACCGCGTCACGGGCTCCTTTGGCATTGTACCAATTGATAACAGTACTGTCGTGATTTTCCAGTCCATTGTACAAGGCATTGTAACTAGCGACAGTGTTGTTTGGAAAATCTCCTTCCAGTGAATCACCTCCGATGAATTGCGTGAAGCCGTTATGTGGAAAGATAGACGTGAGAATGTTGGACCACATGTCGTCTATGAAAATTGGTTTTCCCGGAGCATACTGTTTAATCAGCTTCATGCATTGATCCGTAGATTTCCAGTTGATGTGCGGATGCCATCCGATGTAGTCACATTTCTTCAGTGGTGTGTCTACACCAAGTAATGTCAGCATACGAGCCAGACTGTCCCATCCGTGTGCATAGGATGCCGACATCAGATTGTTTCCGTTAATCCGGGATTGGGTAGTTGGACCATCCGTGTTCGGGTAATCCGGAAAATCTCCGTAGAGATCAAACAAAAGCGCGCCGCTGCCGACGAGTTTTGTATTTCCGCTCGGGTCGGCGTCATGGATGGCCTGGTAGGCAACTTCATGCAGACGAATGAGATTTTGAATATTGTCTTCCCAATATCCGTAACCTGCCGCTTCTCCTGAATCTCCGGCGATGCCGTTCGCCGCGCCGCTGTAATAAATTTCCTGCTCCATAATATAGTAGCGAACCGGTTTCACAAGTCCTGTCATATCACTGTCGCCATCCCCGTCATAACGTTCAACCACACTTCGGACATAATGATACCAGTCGTTCCAGTGATTCGAATCAGGCGCGCATTCCGGAATCTGCAAACCGGGAGGAGTAATGCAATCCGGATTGTTCACGAAAGACCAGGTCGCGTTTGGTTCCAGATTCCAGACAAGTTCAAAACCATTTCGCTGAAGACGCTGCACCCAGCTGTCGGTGTTCGAAAAATTAATCGGCGCTCCCGATCCGCTTTGCATCCCGTCCCAGCCGCCACCGATGGAATTGATATTTATTCCACCTCTTACAGACTGATTTCTCGTTACTTCACCAAGATTGTGTTGAATGCTGTCGTGCGTCTGCTCCGTGATCCCCCAAAAACCCGGATCAGTTTCATTGTATTCAAATCCAAAACGCCAGTCTGGGATTTGTGAAATAGTCAGCAGCGGGAAAAATGAAAAAAGAAAAAGATAGATTTTTTTCATCGTTATGAATAATTGAATTGTTCAATGATCAACACAAGGTAAAAAAAATACAAATGCGATCTCAGCTGCCTTTTTCGAACATTTTTTACCATTGCGAATTATCCATTTATAAAATGTTCTCATGAAAAATTTTGCTTAAATGATGAATGGGAAG
>CAYMMN010000435.1:0-2954 GCA_964391495.1 uncultured Flavobacteriales bacterium
CACGGATTTTCCAGCGTCTATTCACTGATCTATCATTGTCATCCTCCAACAATGATCAAAGAAGTTGGTGAAGCATATAGTGTTGAACCCAAACTTGCATATCAGCGTTCCCTGATGCATCAGAGTTTCGAAGGATTCAATATAGCTCCGGCCGACGATTATCTGCAAAGCAGGAAAGCGGTTCTCGTAAATAATGATCTGCACATTTCTCTGGCAGCGCCAAAGAAATCCATGAAAGATTATTTTTTCAAAAATGCGGATGCTGATGAAGTCTTGTTCATTCATGAAGGAGAAGGTACTTTTTATTCAATTTATGGTTCTATCAATTTTGCCTATGGAGATTATCTGGTCATCCCTCGCGGTACCATTTATCAACTGGAATTTAAAACAGATAAAAACCGATTGCTTATTGTGGAATCCTTCACAGCCGTAGAAACGTGCAAACGTTACCGCAATGAATATGGACAGCTCGAAGAACATTCTCCTTATTGTGAACGCGATATTCGTCGTCCCGAAAACCTGAAGACTTATGATGAAAAGGGGGACTTCAAAATCAGTATCAAAAAAGAAGGGATGATTTACCCATATATTTATGCAACACATCCTTTTGATGCTATCGGTTGGGATGGAAATCATTATCCCTGGGCATTATCAATTCACGATTTTGAGCCGATTACAGGGCGCGTGCATTTACCACCACCAATACATCAGACTTTTGAAGCACGCAATTATGTAATCTGCTCATTTGTTCCCCGCATGTACGATTACCATCCACTCGCGATCCCGGTTCCATACAATCACAGTAATGTTGATTCGGATGAAGTACTGTATTATGTTGATGGAGATTTTATGAGCCGTAAATCTGTCACCCGTGGTATGATCACTTTACATCCTGGAGGAATCCCGCACGGACCACATCCCGGAACAGTAGAGAAGGGCATAGGCAAGACGGAAACGAAAGAGCTCGCTGTGATGATTGATACATTTAAACCACTTTGGGTGACTGAAGACGCTGTAAAAATCATCAATAAGGATTACCATAAATCCTGGTTGACAGATTGATTTTTTCTAATTCGAACTACTGAATTATGCTCAAGAAATTTTTTGTTACCGATGTATTCCGGTACCAGAAATTCTTTGTTGAAACCGGAGAAAATAAAGTGTAAGAAACAGCTGTCCTTTTTCTCATTTTAAGCTTGACTTTCATGAACTTATAGGCATATCATACGTAATTTAAGTATGAAGATGCCAATGATGTTTTTTCATCAAATACACGCCTGCAAGGGCTGGTTAAATTCAAAGCTGCTCCGGATAGTATTCGGCTTTGTTTTGGCATTGCTATTCATTCCCTTTTCGGGAATGTCATATTCGCTCCCATTTCATGATAATTTTGATTCAACAGGTATCTGGACAGTACAAAATTCCGGAGGGAGTTCATGGGAGCAGGGAGTTCCGAATTACGGATCCACTTCATCCGCGCATTCTCCATCTAATTGCTGGGACATCGAACTGAATGCACCTTATGGAGATTCTTCGTTAACCTATCTTGTTTCGCCATCGATCACTTTCAACGGAGAATACAATGCGCTGCTTTCGTTCTGGCAGAATTTTAATACCGAAGATTATTTTGACGGTACACGTCTCGAATATTCCATCAATGGAGGAAGCTGGGCGACATTGGGTTTATCCGGTGATCCTGATGGACACAACTGGTATACAAGAAATAATATCGAAGCGAGTAACAAACCGGCCTGGTGCGGGAATTCAAACGGATGGATTCAATCGTCTTACACGCTTGTTGCTTTGAATGGAATTTCTGGAAATGTACAGTTTCGTTTTGTATTCACATCCGGAGATTCTTTAACCTACGATGGATATTCCATCGATGATTTCTCGATCGATCTCGCATCACCAAATGACGCTGAGATTATTTCAGTGTTTTATCCCATGCCGATTGCTCTGGAGAATTCTTTTGATTCCATACATGTTGTAATTAAAAATCATGGTAGCCTTCCGATCACATCCATGGATCTTGGCTATTCAATTGATGCAGGGATGCCATTGATGCAAGCCTGGACCGGCAATTTATTGCCGGCAGAAACAGATACATTCCGGTTCTCAACTTTGTGGTTTGTTCAAAGCGGTTTTAATTCACTTTGTGTCTTCACAGATTTGCCCGGCGATGGTGATCCTTCGAATGATCAGGTGTGTAAAGTGATTCAGGCACTTCCACTTTCAACTGTCCCTTATTCGGATGATTATGAAATTTCTTCAGGAACATGGATTGATAGTTCTGCAACAGGAACGAATTGGCAAAATGGTTCACCTTCGTATGGAGCGACGGCCTCAACACATTCCGGAAATAAATGTTGGGATCTCAATCTGAATTTGGCTTATCAAAATCATGCGGAGAGTTATTTGTATTCTTCCTTTTTTGATTTTACAAATCTTATTAACGCGAAACTTAGTTTCTGGCAAAACCGAAATACTGAAAAACGATTCGATGGATACTGTCTTGAGTATTCCACGAATTCCGGAGTCTCCTGGAATTTGTTAGGTTCCGCAGGTGAAGAAAACAGCAGTAACTGGTATTCCGATTCCTCCATTGCAGCCTTGGGAAACAGCCCGGGCTGGGATGGAAACAGCAATGGTTGGGTACAATCAACCTGCATATTATCAGCATTGAACAATGCCGGAGCTCATGTGCAGTTTCGTTTTCGTTTCGAATCTGATGGCAGCAATACTGCTGACGGTGTTTCAATTGATGATTTCAGTATTCAGGCTTCGCAGGCAGTGGATCTGAGTTTAAACAGTCTGTCATCGCCATGTGGAAACAATACCGAAGGAAATATTGATACGATAAGAATCCGTGTGAGAAATCTTGGTGCTACCGATATTGCTCAGTTCACCGTAAATTACGGAGTTGCCGGTGAAGCATTGAAATCTTTTAACTG